>CAKZJB010000022.1 GCA_936940865.1 uncultured Asticcacaulis sp.
CACGAGCGAGATTTGCGAAAGCAAACGAGCGAGATGTGGTGGTGGGGTTTCTTAAAGTCCCGCGTTCGCAAAGAAAGGCGGGAAGCCTTTCGCCCCCCGCCCTCCTCTTAACCCGCCCGGTCCCACAAAGCCTTCGGCAACGGCGCATACCGCTCGAAGGCCATATGGAAAGCGGCGCGCCCCTGCGACATCGACCGCAAGGCGCCGACATAGCTGAACAGCTCAGCCAAAGGCGCCTCAGCGACGACCTCATGCGCCGCCGCCCCGGTAACCGTCTCGACGACAAGGCCGCGCCGCCTTTGCAGGTCGCCGATCACCCCGCCCAGATAGTCGGCGGGCGTGGTCACGACGACGCGCATCAGCGGCTCCAGCACGTCAGGCTCCGCTTCGGCGAAGGCGATGCGGAAGGCCTCCCGCGCCGCCGTCTCGAAGGCCAGGCCCGAACTGTCCTTCGCATGGAAGGCGCCGTCCAGGAGGACCGCGTCCAGCCCCAGGACGGGACATCCGCCCGGGCCGCCGTCGGCCATGGCGTTCAGGAGTCCGCGCTCGATAAAGGACACGAACTCCCTGGGCACCGCGCCGCCGACGGTGGCGTTGCGGAACCGCAGCCCCGCTTCGCCGTCGTCACGCGGTCCGATCGCCAGCCTGACGCGGGCGAACTGGCCGACCCCACCGTTCTGCTTGCGCAGGGTGTGGTCGATCTCGGTCCCCTTCGTCGCGACCGCCCGGTAGGCAACGCGCGGAGCGCCGATCGACGCCTCGACGCCGAAGTCTTCCTTCAGCGTCTCGACGCAGATCTGCAGGTGCAGTTCGCCCATGCCCGCGACCAGGATCTGGCCCGTTTCCGCGTCGGTCGACACGCGCAACGACGGATCGCCGCGCGCCATGGCGTCGAGCGCGCCCCTCAGCCGGTCCTGGTCGGCGCGCGTCCTGGGTTCCACCGCGGCCGCGATCACGGGATCGGGCACGGCAAAGCCGCTGAGCACGACGGGCCGCCTGGGGTCGCTGAGCGTTATGCCCGCCGTGGCGGACTTCAGCCCGACCAGGGCGACCACGTCGCCGGCCACCGCCTCGGCCACCTCGGTTTCCGACGCCGCCTGCATGCGCAGGATGCGCCCGACACGCTCGGTCCGGCCCGCGCCCGACAGGGCCAGGACCATGCCGGGCACGATGCGGCCCGAATAGACGCGCACGAAGGCCAGCGCACCGAAGCGCGACACCTGGACCTTGGAAACCAGGGCCGCGACCGGCGCGTCCGGGGACGGCGGCCGCAATACCGCCACGCCGCTCTCCGGATCGACGCCTTCGACCGCCGGCCGGTCCTCCGGTGCGGGCATATAGGCACAGATCGCATCGAGCAGCGGCTGGATGCCGGCATTGCGGTAGGCCGAGCCACACAGCACGGGCGTAAACCGCCCGGTCACGCAGCCACGGCGGATAGCGGCACGCAAAAGCTCCGCCTCCACGTCGATGCCGTCCATCCATGCGGCCAGCACGGCCTCGTCATCCTCGGCCAAGATTTCGATCAGCCGGGCGCGGGCCGTTTCAGCCGCGTCCACCATCGCCTCAGGCACGGCCGACGCGATCGGCGCCGGACCATCCCAAATCAAAGCCTGCATGGCGACCAGATCGACCACGCCCTGGAACGTGCCCTCAGCACCCAGCGGAAGCTGAAGCACCAAAGGCCGCGCGCCGAGACGTTCGCGGATCATGCCGACCGTCCGGTGAAAGTCGGCGCCCACCTGGTCCATCTTGTTGACGAAACAGATGCGCGGCACCTTGAACCGGTCGGCCTGGCGCCACACGGTTTCCGATTGCGGCTCGACCCCGGCCACGGCGGAAAACACCGCGACCGCGCCGTCGAGCACGCGTAACGAGCGCTCGACCTCGATCGTGAAATCGACGTGGCCGGGCGTGTCGATGATGGTGATCCCGACGCCCTTCCAGGCGCAGGCGATCGCGGCGGCCGAGATGGTGATGCCATGCTTCTTTTCCAGCGCATGGTGGTCGGTCTCGGTATTGCCGTCATGGACGTCGCCGGCGCGGTGAATTCGGCCGGTATCGAGCATGATGCGCTCGGCCAAGGTGGTCTTGCCGGCATCGACGTGGGCGATGATGCCGATATTTCTGAGTTTGCGGGTCATGTCTGCCTCGCTGTCTTGGTGTGCTTCGGGCAGCCGACAGCGACGCCTGACGCGAACGCGCGCAGGCTTGGACACGGCGCGCGAATGCGCGCGGCGGTATCGCTATCGACCGGTTTTCAGGAAATGCGCGCGGGCCCCGGATCGTCCGGCGGCATGGCGCTGATGAGGGAAACGCGTTGAGCCACGCGTCTCAAGCGGACGCGAAGCTAGCAGCGCTCCCGAAACTGGCTATCGTCCGTCATGTTGCAACCTCAACCAAATGCTGAAGCGCGGCTTATAGGCGGAACCGCGTTCATGCGTCAATCCATGACGAAACTTCGTCCGCCGCTGTGATGCATGGCGCACGGCCACGACACACTTGCATTCAGCAAGACACATCATCCGCCCGTCGGCAGGCATCCTTTCACTGCAGGATCGGCCTCCGCCGCCGGTCCGGTTTCCACCGCCGTCAATCGTGGACATCCTCGCTTGCATTCCAAAAGCTTCCGTCGATAATGATTTCCGACCGTACGGAATTGGCGATATGGCAGGCTGCGTGCGCCTGATGGTGCAGGGCGTCGACATCCTCTTCGGTCACCGGCCTGTCGCCGGAAAACACCACCTCGGGCCGCAGCACCACGCGGTCGACCCAGTCGCGGCCCTCGGCGTTTTTCGAACAGTGGGCCTCGGCATGGTCGACATAGGTGTCGACACGGAATCCCGCCCGCGCCGCGAAGTCGAGGAACCACAGCATGTGGCAACTCGACACCGCAGCGGCGAAGGCTTCCTCGGGATCGACGCCGGCGGGGTCCGTCAGCGGAACCCGGACATTGGCGGGCGATGCGGCCGCGGCGACGTCGGCGCCGCCGTCAAAGCTCCACAAATGCCGCCGGTCATACTTGCGATCGGTAAACACCGCCTCGCCACGGGCCCAGCTGACAATGGCGACATGGGTGGACATGAAGGCTCTCCCTGATGACGACTCGTTTTTTGCAACACTGCGCGCTGCAGCGATAAAGGTGCAAGACGGGGATCGACACCAAAATTCCCCCTCCCCAACCCGCCGGCCCTGCGCTATCGATACCGGTAACAAAAAAGCGGTTACGAGCCGCGACAGACAAGGGAGAACACCATGGACGGTCAGGTCATCAGGAAGGTCGTCATCGCCGGCGGCGGCACAGCCGGCTGGTGCGTGGCGGCAGCCCTCAGCCGCCTGCTACACCCTCTGCTCGACATCACTTTGGTCGAATCCGCCGAAATCGGCATTGTCGGCGTCGGCGAGGCGACCGTTCCGACCATCCGCGCCTTTCACCGCAATCTCGGCATCGATGAGCGCGACTTCATGCGCAACTGCCAGGCGGGGATCAAGCTCGGCATCAATTTCCAGAACTGGGCGCGCATCGGCGACCGCTATATCCATTCCTTCGGCCTGGTCGGCAAGTCGCCGTGGATCGCGCCCTTCCATCACTTCTGGCTGCACGCCAGGACCCTCGGCTTCGGCGGCGATCTAAACGACTACTGCCTTGAGCACCGGGCGGCCGACGCCGCGAAATTCTATACCGGCGAAAACGGCCCTTTAAGCTACGCCTACCACTTCGACACGGCGCTTTACGGTCCCTATTTGCGCAAACTGTCGGAAGCCGCCGGCGCCAGACGCATCGAGGGCAAGATCAAATCCGTCCAGCAGGACAGCGAAACCGGCAATGTCACGTCGCTGACCATGGAGTCGGGCCAGGTCATCGAAGGCGACCTGTTCATCGACTGCACGGGCTTTCGCGGCCTGCTGATCGAAGGCGCGCTCAAGACGGGCTATGAGGACTGGAACCACTGGCTGGCCAACGACAGCGCCTGGGCCTGCCAGACCGGCCTCCACGGCCGGCTCAGCCCCATGACCAGCGCCATCGCGCACCAGGCCGGCTGGCGGTGGGAAATCCCGCTGCAGCACCGTATCGGCAACGGCTTCGTCTATAGCAGCAAGCACCTGTCCGACGACGACGCGCGCGCGCAGTTCATGCGCGAACTCAAGGCGCCCGTCACCACCGAACCCCACCTGATCAAGTTCCGCACCGGCCGGCGCAAGAAGATCTGGAACAAGAACGTCATCTGCTTCGGCCTGGCGTCCGGCTTCATCGAGCCTTTGGAATCGACCAACATCCATCTGATGCAGATCTGCGCCACACGCCTTGTCCAGATGTTCCCGTTCAGCGGCATCCACGAAGCCCAGGTCCAGCACTTCAACCAGGCCACGGCGCGCGAAGTCGAAAAGATCCGCAACTTCGTCATCATGCACTACAAGCTGACCGAACGCGACGACACCGAATATTGGAAGAGCCGCCGCGACATGGAGGTGCCTGAGGACCTGGCCATGCGCGTCCAGATGTTCAGGGACTGCGGCCACCTGTTCCAGGCCGAAGAAGAGTTGTTCCGCATCGACTCGTGGCTCCAGGTCCTGCCCGGCCAGCGCGTACATGCCAACGGCTATCACCAGATCGCCAGGGCCATGCCGGAGGCCAGGCTGCGCGAAATGCTCGACGGCATGCGCGCCGAGGTCGAAGCGACGCTTGCCCGCCTGCCCGACTACGAGACCTTCATCCGCCAGTACGGCGGCGCGCCCAAGCCGATGACGGCAGGGTGATGCGGAATCCGGCCGGCGGCGCGTTTTGTGAATAGTCAGCAAACATCGAGGGCGAAGATGAGAACAACGATGACGGCCGCAGCGGCAATCCTGACGGCCCTGTCCGTTCTTTTCATCGGGCCCCATGCCCGCGCCGCCGCGCCGGCCGGTCAGGCCGCGTGTACGGCCTTGGCCCATCAGGCCGTTGCTTTCCCCGATCCGTCGACGCGGATAGCGTCGGCCGACTACCGCGCGGCGGCCAATGGCTTGCCGGCCCATTGCGAGATCATAGGCGTTGCGCAGGAGCGCGACGGCGCCAACCACCAGCATTACGCCATCCGCTTCCACCTGCGCCTGCCGGACGCCTGGACCGCGCGCTTCCTGTTCGAGGGCGGCGGCGGGCTGGACGGCGACATCGGCAACGCCACAGGCCCCGGCAATGCTGTTGGGCAAGGCTATGCCGTCGTCAGCCAGGATTCCGGCCACAGCAACGCGACCAATTCCGACCCGGCGCACAACGGCCCGGCGGCTTTCGGCTTTGACCCACAAGCGCGCGAAAACTACGGCCACGCTTCGCTGAAAATCACGGCGGATGCCGCCAAGGCGATCATCAAAGCCTATTACGGCAAGGGCCCGGACCACAGCTATTTCGTCGGCTGCTCCAAGGGCGGCCAGGAAGGCATGGCCTTTGCCCAGCGCTATCCCGACGAATTCGACGGGATACTGGTGACGGCGCCCGGCTTTGCCCTGCCGCGCGCGGCGATAGCCGAGGCCTGGGACACCCAAAGCTTCGCCAACCTCGCCCGGACAAAATCCGGTTCGGTGCCGTTCGATGGCCTTTCGAAAGTGTTTTCCGCCAGCGACTATGCGCTCGCCCGCGACGCCATCCTCGACGCCTGCGACGGCCTCGACGGCCTGAAAGACGGTATGGTCGGCGACGCCCGCGCCTGCACCGACGCCCTGGTCCTGCCGAAACTGGCGGCCCGCACCTGCACGGGACCGAAAACGGATGCCTGCCTGTCCGCCGCCCAGGTGGCGGCGCTGACGCGCGTCGTCCATGGCCCGCGCAATTCCAGGGGCGAAACGCTTTACAGCGACTGGGCCTGGCCGTCGGGCATCAGCGCGCCCGACTGGGCCATGTGGAAGACCGGCACGCCCGACGGCCGCGTTCCGGCGCTTAACGTGGTGCTCGGCGGCCCGGCCATGGCCTCGATCTTCATGACCCCACCCAAGGCAATCGGTGGCGATCCGCAAGCGATCCTGAATTACCAGCTCATGTTCGACTTCGACAAGGACGCGCCGCGCATCTACACGGCCACCGCGCCCTTCCCCCATTCGTCGTGGGAAGACATATCGGCACGGTCCGACGACCTGTCCGGCTTCCATGCCCATGGCGCCAAGATGATCGTCCTGCACGGCGAATCCGACCCGGTCTTCTCGCTCAAGGACACCGAAAACTGGTACGACGCGGTCAACACGCGCTTTGGCGATGCGTCAAGCTTCGTCCGCCTCTTCCCCATCCCCGGCATGTGCCATTGCGGCGGCGGCCCGGCCGCCAGCACCTATGACGCCCTGTCGGCCCTGACCGCCTGGGTCGAAGGCGGCACGGCGCCCGACGCCATTATCGCCACAGCCGACGGCAACACGCCCTGGCCCGGCCGCACCCGGCCGCTGTGCCCCTATCCGCTGGTCGCCCGCTATGACGGCAAGGGCGACCCGGAACGCGCCGAAAGCTTCACTTGCAAAGCGTAAGTGAAGCCGTCACGGCATGACCGTCACGATCACGCGCTTATAGCGGCTGATCGGCGGCGTCCCCTTGTCCGTGACGCGCAGGATGAAATGCAGGGTTTCGGGCTGGGTGACGACCGGCGCCTTGAACCCGGCGTGAGCGGCATTTTCCGGCTGGTCGATCGGCACCGGGGTCTTGAACGAGCCCGCCTCCGGATAGTTGATCCAGAAATAGCTCAGGCTGTCGCCGTCGGGATCGGTGGTGCCCTCGGCGCTCAGCGCTACATAGTCGCCGGAATGGACCGTCATGTGCTCGGGCGTCGCCAGCCGGACATCCGGCGCGTGGTTGGCCTCGGCGAAGGTCGTCGTCGCCCAGCGCATGCGCGCGGCAAAATCGTTCTGGTAGTCGGCCCGCCACCGCCACAGGGTCGCCTTGAAATCCGAAAACGATTTGTCGCCCGGCTTCAACGCCCGGCCATAGTCACCAGCGACGGGCGGCGTGTATGTGTCCACGGCATTGGACCAGATCGGCCGGCTTTCCGGCCTAATGGGAATCCCGCCGGTCACGGTATCGCCTAATCCTTCCACCGACGGCGTTTGCAGGACATAGCGCCCGCCCCAGCCGCCGAAGTCCGGATGGTCGGGGACACTGAGACCATTGGGTATCAGCCCCAGGAAGGACGGCGTATCGCCCTCCATGCCCCAGCCGACATCGGGATAGGCCGCCCTCAGCGGCCCGTGCCCCTGCTGGATATTGGCGGCCAGCCAGGCATTGCTGATAGCCGTGTTGTCGATGCCGTCGACCACCGTCATATTGCCGTTCCAGATCGCATTGCCGTACGGCCCGACGCTGACGATATAGAAGAGGTCGGGGAAGGTCTTGCGGATCCACGGCCCGGCATCGTCCTGGTCGGAAATGGCATAGACCCTGAGCCTGGCGATCAGCCGGCGCGCCTCGTCGGGCGTCCGCGTGTCGCGGATCGTCGTCAGCGCCTGGGCCAGCGTGTTGATCCCGCCCCACGCCGTCACCCACAGCGGACGCGGATCCCTGGCTTCCAGAGCCTTGACGATCAGATCGGACCCGGCCGAACGCTTGCCCGGGCCGACCGCGTCCATGCCATAGCCCGGCTGCCCCACCACGATCCGGCTCATCAGGCTGGCTTCGGCCGGATAGCCGGTTTCGTGGAGCACCAGGTGCGGACGCGCGGCGCCATAGGCCGAAACGACAGCGCGGATGACATCGGGATGGGTCTGCGTCTTCATCCATACCGATGTCGTGGCCACCAGGCCCTCGATGTCGATTTCGTTGGAATACAGCATCAGCCGGACCGTGGATTCGGTATCATCCGGTTCCCCGCCGATATCGGTCAGCACGATCAGGCGCTGCCGTTCCGCCGGCGCCGCCAACGGAGGATGAACCGTGGCCACCGGCGCGGCATGGGCTCCGGCGACACCGGCAAGAAGCGACGCCGCCATAACGGCCGCGAATATCCCTGGCTTTTTCATGATGGCCCTGTTTGTTATTTGTGCGTTAGCGCTATCAATTGCACATCCGTGCGGGAATTCAACACTGGAGCCATCCATCCGAAACGCCTTCTTACGTATATACATTTGTTGACACGTGGGCAAAATTCCGTACACTTTGGGTAATGGCCGGAGGCAAGACGATGCGCGTGCAAATCAAGAAATGGGGCAACAGCGCCTCAGTCAGAATACCGGCTTCCGTCATGGCGGCGGCGGCCGTTCAGCTCGACCAAGCGGTAGAGGTTCGCGAAGAAGGCGGTCGCATTATCATCGAGCCCATTTCCGCACCGGTTTACGATCTCGACGATCTGCTGGCTCAGATGACACCCGACACCTTCCCGGAAGACGTCGATTTCGGCAAGGCTCTTGGCGGCGAGGCCTGGTAGTGGCCGGCTGGGTCCCGGACACCGGCGATATCGTCTGGCTGCAGTTCGATCCTCAAGCCGGTCATGAACAGGCCGGCCATCGCCCTGCCCTCGTGCTTTCGCCCGCACGATATAACGGCCCACGCGGCATGATGCTGTGCTGTCCGATGACATCCCGACTGAAGGGCTACGCCTTCGAGGTCGTGGTCTCGGACAATCCACCAAGCGCTGTCCTGGCCGACCAGATCAAGAGCCTTGACTGGCGCGCCCGCTCAGCCAGCTTCAAGGGCAAGGTCGCGCCTGAAGTGCTGGCGGACGTCCAGGCAAAGCTCAAAGCGCTGCTGCAAATCTGATCGCTAAATCACACCCCGCACAACTTTTCGGGAGGTTGCGCAAAAGCAATGTCTGCGGCGCCGAAACCTGCCTAAACAGGCTCGGCCGAGGCGCGTTGCATAAATTTTTCCTTCGAAATTTAAAAGACAAATCAATTTCCCTTATGAACCGCCAGCGCCGATAGTGCCCGTGTACCGCATATCCCTTAGATTCCAGAGGAGCGAACCATGGACAGTCAAGATACCAAAACCGGCAAATGCCCCTTCCCGCACGGCGCGGCGCGCGGCCCCGTGAACAAGGACTGGTGGCCGGATCAGCTCGACATTTCCCGGCTCCACGCCCATTCGCACCTGTCCGATCCGCTGGGCGCGGAATTCAATTATGCCGAGGCCTTCAAGACGCTCGACCTCGATGCTGTCATCAAAGACCTGACCGCGCTGATGACCGACAGCCAGGACTGGTGGCCGGCCGACTTCGGGCACTATGGCGGGCTGTTCATCCGCCTCGCCTGGCATAGCGCCGGCACCTACAGAACCTCGGACGGCCGCGGCGGCGCGGGCGGCGGCCAGCAGCGCTTTGCCCCGCTCAACTCGTGGCCCGACAACGCCAATCTCGACAAGGCCCGCCGCCTGCTGTGGCCGATCAAGCAAAAGTACGGCAATGCCCTGTCCTGGGCCGACCTCTACGTCCTGGCCGGCAATGTCGCACTCGAATCCATGGGCTTCAAGACCTTTGGCTTCGCCGGCGGCCGCGCCGACACCTGGGAGCCCGAAGAACTCTACTGGGGCCCGGAAGGCTCGTGGCTCGGCGACGCGCGCTACAGCGGCGAACGCCAGCTCGAAGAGACGCTGGGCGCCGTCCAGATGGGCCTGATCTACGTCAATCCGGAAGGCCCGAACGGCAACCCCGACCCGAAGGCCGCCGCCCGCGACATCCGCGACACCTTCGCCCGCATGGCGATGAACGACGAGGAGACCGTGGCGCTGATCGCCGGCGGCCACACCTTCGGCAAGGCCCACGGCGCGGGCGACCCGTCCTTCGTCGGCGCCGAACCCGAAGGCGCGGCGATCGAGGACCAGGGGCTGGGCTGGAAGAGCAGGTACGGCACGGGCATCGGCCCCGACGCCATTACCGGCGGCCCCGAAGTGACCTGGAGCCAGACGCCGACCCAATGGTCGAACCATTTCTTCGAAAATCTGTTCGGCTTCGAATGGGAACTGACGAAAAGCCCGGCCGGCGTCAAGCAATGGCAGGCCAAAAACGCCGACGCCACCATTCCCGACGCCTTCGACCCGGCGAAAAAGCATGTCCCGGCCATGCTGACCACCGACCTCGCGCTGCGCTTCGACCCGGAATACGAAAAGATCTCGCGCCGCTTCCTGGAACACCCGGATCAGTTCGCCGACGCCTTCGCGCGCGCCTGGTTCAAGCTGACCCACCGCGACATGGGCCCCATCCAGCGCTACCTCGGCCCCTTGGTGCCCAAGGAAGAACTGATCTGGCAGGACCGCGTGCCGGCCGTCGGCCACCCGCTGATCGATGATGCCGACATCGCCGCCCTGAAGGAAAAGATCCTGGCCTCGGGGCTGACGGTCTCGCAACTGGTGACGACCGCCTGGGCGTCGGCGTCGACCTTCCGCGGCTCGGACAAGCGCGGCGGCGCCAATGGCGCACGTATTCGGCTGGCCCCGCAGAAGGACTGGGCGGTCAACCAACCCGAACACCTGCAGACCGTCCTGGCCAAGCTCGAGGAGATCCGCAGCACCTTTGGCAAGCCCGTCTCGCTGGCCGACCTGATCGTTCTGGCCGGCACGGCGGCGGTCGAAAAGGCGGCAAAGGACGCAGGACACCCCGTCACGGTCGCCTTCACGCCCGGCCGCACCGACGCCACCGAAGCCCAGACCGACGCGCATTCGTTCGCGCCGCTGGAGCCCCGCGCCGACGGCTTCCGCAACTATTACAGCCAGCGGTCTGTCTTCAAGCCTGAGGAAGCCCTGGTCGACAAGGCGCAGCTGCTGCGGCTGACCGCGCCGGAAATGACGGTGCTGCTGGGCGGCCTGCGCGTCCTCGGCGCCAATTTCGGCGGCTCGAAGGACGGCGTCTTGACCTCACGCCCCGGCCAGTTGACGACCGACTTCTTCGTCAACCTGCTCGACATGGCGACAGAATGGAAGGCGACCGGCGACAATGCCTATGAGGGCCACGACCGCAAGACGAAGACGCCGAAATGGACGGCCACCCGCGTCGACCTGATCTTCGGTTCGCACGCCCAGTTGCGCGCCATCGCCGAGGTCTACGCCCAGTCCGACTCCGGCCGGAAGTTCGCCCATGACTTCGCCGCCGCCTGGACCAAGGTCATGGAACTCGACCGCTCCGATCTGAAATGATCGCACCTCCCTGTCGCCCGAAGCTTTAGCGTAGGGCGATGGTGGTGGGGTTTCTTGCTTCCTTACTTTTTCGGGCGCAAGCGGTTAAGGCAGAAACTCCACCAAAGCCCGCCGGTGCGTGGGTTGTCCACTTGCCCGCGCCCGTAGGCAGCGCTACGCTCCTGCCGTATCCAAGGGGGACATTCCGTGCGAAACATCTCGATCTGCCTAAGCCTCACCATCACGCTGCTGGCCGGCGGCACTGCCGCCGCCCACGCCGCCGCTCCGGCGTGGCACGGCGTGTGGCGCGGCACGATCGGAACGTCCAAGGTCCAGGTCTGCCTGCAACATACCGATTACCAGGACTTCGGCGCCTACTATTACATGCGCCACCTCCAGATCATCCGCCTTGAGGCCCCGGACAAACCCGCCGGCAAGGACCTGGCCACCTGGACGGAGGGCGATGCGTCGGCCCCATCGGCCCAAAACCCGCAATGGCACGTCACGGCTGTAAAGAACGGCCACCTCGACGGCACCTGGACCGGCAACGGCAAATCCCTGCCCATCGCCCTTACCTCCGTGGCTATGGACAAGGACAGCGACGACCAGCCGTGTGGGTCAATGGCCTTCAGCCTGCCGCGCTTCACCAAACCCGCCGTGACCACCAAGCCGGCGAAGGTCGACGGCATCGCCTATACCCGCGTGGTGGCCGATATCGACAAGGCATTTTCCGACTCCAGCTTCGAGACCTTCCAGCTTCTGGGCACCAGCCCCGCCATCCGCCGCATCAATGCCGAGCTCTATAAGGACGTCCCGAAAGATGCCGGGCACGCCGACTATTTCCAGTGTTCGATGGATGCGCTCGCCCAGGGCTGGAACGGCAGCCGCACGTCGGAAATAAAGCCCGAGACCCTGACGCCGGGCTTCATGGTGGTGGCCGATTCCGAAAGCTGGGATTGCGGCGGTGCCCATCCCGACGCCAATACCAGCTACCAGACCTGGGATCTGCGCAAGGGCACGAAGATCGACGTCTACGGCCTGCTGACCGGGTCCGCCCTGGCCCGGACGGTGCATGACAAGGGCACGGCCAACGAATATTCCGAGATTACCTACACCGCACCGTTCAAGGCCATGATCCTTCGCGCCTTTCCCGCCGCCGACGCCGACTGCAAGGACGCTGTTGAAACGACCGAAACCTGGAATGCGCGCCTGACCGCAAGCGGCATGGCCTTCACGCCCGAACTGCCCCACGTCGCCGCCGGCTGCGTCGATGACGCCGTCATCCCGTTCGCCAAACTCCAGCCCTACCTGACGCCCGACGGCAAGGCCCTGGTCGCGGCCTTCCAGGCCGAGGTCAAGGGGCGGAAATAGACGATAAGTCTTTCCCTTGCCCTGCGCTGCCAGCCCGTCCACTTTCAACATTTGAAAGCAAACATGATTGTGCCCATATGGAATCTGCCTCCCTTGAGCCATCGTGCTCTAGCGGACAGACTTGACGTGCACTGCCTTTTGGATTACGTCCTTAGGACGTAATCCAAAAGGCAGTGCACTCGAACCGTGGGAGACGTTCACTCACCAGAAGTCCCTTGACTTAGTCGAATATCCTTTATATAAACGTCCTAAGGACGTTTATATAAAGGATATTCATTCGATATGGCGCCGCGAGTTGAGGCTTTTTTTCCTGAGAAACTCACCAATGCGGCCAAGCGCCTAGCTGAGATATTGCGTGAAAACAATAAGCCGGTGCTGACATCTTACGACTTCCATCACCTCGTCTGGGAAATGTATCGCCAGCCAGACCGCAAGAAGCTTTACCTTCGGCGTGAAACGCCCGCAGCAGAGGACACCAACCGCCTGCGAACAAGTCTTCGCAAGGCCGGAATCATTGGTTCAGATCCCGACTACGGAGCGAAGGTGATCCGAGTACTCTCCATTCCTGACCTTCCCGCCGATGATATCGTCTGTATGCTGGATTCGACATGCTACGTTTCGCACTTGTCGTCCATGCAGCGTTGGGGCCTTACCGACCGTCATCCTGAAAAGCTGATCCTGAGCCGGCCCGATAGAACGATTGCGCAAGAACGTCTGAAAGAAAAAATGGAAATTGCCCGGAGCGCCGGAGAGGAAGTGCTATTTCCGCTGCGGATTGTCGCGCATCCGCACGTCGTACGACAGCGCAATATTATGGTGTTTGAAACGAAGGCGGCCGGTGCGAGCCTCCAAAGCCGCGGAACGAATGTCAGGGTTGCGACTATAGGCCAGACCTTTCTCGACATGGTGCAAAAGCCAGACCTATGCGGCGGGATGTCCCACGTCCTCGATGTCTGGCAAGAACACGCGAAGACCTATCTGGATGAGATCGTGGCCGCTGTTGATACGGCCAAGTCCGACATAGCGAAAAGCCGCGCGGGCTATATCCTTGACGAACGGCTGCGCCTGCACCACCCTCAAATTGAGCTTTGGAAAGCGCTAAGCCAGCGCGGCGGATCGAGAAAACTCGACCCAGACAAGGACTTTTCGCCACTCTATTCCGAAGTCTGGATGCTATCCCTGAATGTCTGAACCCCTCGAAGTCGATGTTGCCGCATGGGTAGAGAAAGCCAAAGCCGACCCTGTCACCTATCGCCAACGTCAAGCCGTCGAGGTAACCCTGAACGCCATCGCAATGACAGCTCCTCTGAACGAGAAGCTGTATCTCAAGGGAGGGATTTTGATGGGGCTGGCTTACAACAGCCCGCGCCAGACCTCCGACGTCGACCTGACCGCGGCTTTCACAGCAGACGTCGACATCGGCGAGAAAATCAAGACGTCAATTGAATCGGCATTTCCGCGCGCCGCGGCGAAACTTGGTTATACCGATCTGATCTTGAAGGTCCACTCGGTCAAAAAGGAGCCGGGGAAAATCTTCGAAACAGCCACGGCGCCGGCGCTCAAGATGAAAATTGCGTTCGCCGTGCGCGGAACACTTCAAGAGGAAGCCTTAAAGGCGGGTAAGGTGCCTGGTCTCATCGAAGTCGATATATCCTTCAACGAGGTATTAAAACACTTCCAACTGCTGGAACTTACCGGCGGGCCGGAGTTACGCGCCTACAGCTTATCGGAGCTCATGGCCGAAAAATACCGCTCGATGCTTCAGCAGGTCTACCGCAACCGTAATCGCCGTCAGGACGTCTTTGATCTGGACCGGCTTTTGGAAGAGCATAAGCCCGATGGCGCCTTAAAAGCTGAAATACTGAATACTTTCATCGAGAAATGCCGTTCCCGGAAAATTGAGCCCGCACCGGACTCACTCGATAACGACGCGGTAAAAACCCGATCGGGGAAAGAATGGGAAACGCTCAAACTTGAGCTTGGCGAATTGCCGAAGTTCGAAGCGTGCTATAAACGCGTCAACGAATTTTACAAAAGCCTGCCTTGGCAAAAATAGTCGACACCAAAATAGTTTCAGCGACACCTGACGGCCCCATAGAACAGTCCTAATCGTCCAGGCCCTTGCCGGCCATTATCTGCGGCACGCATTTGTCGATACGGGCCTCGCGCGTCTTGGCCTGCTTGGCGGATGAAAAGAACAACAGATACCCGCGCTGCCGGCCAGGGGTAAGCGCCTCAAACGCGGCCTTCAACGCCGGATCACCGTCCAGCCGCGCCTGGAATTCCTCGGCCACGGGAAAGTCGGCCGTCGTCTTCTTGACGATCTTTTCCCCCGAGCGCTCGATGGCGATCGCCTCGTCGACATAGGCCTTGAGCATATTGTCCATGCGCTTGATCTCGTCGACGGAGGTAAAGCGGAGCTGGCGCGCCGACTGGACGTTTTCGGTCTGCTGGACAAGGACGCGCTCCTCGTCCTTCATCAGCGCGCCCTTCATGAACAACAGCGCCGCATAGTCCTTGAAACCGTGCATCAGCACGACATTATTGCCGTCGAGCGTATAGGTGGGCTTTCCCCACTTGATCTCTTCCTTGAGGCCCGACGGCAGGACGATTGCCCGCAGCGCCTCGAACTCCGGCCGCCAGCGTTCCTCCTGTTCCAGGAAGGCGTCGACGGAAGGATGCGGTGGACAATGCATATCAGGCGGCCTCCGTCCGTTTTGCCCTGGCCTTGATGATATAGGGCTCGGCGAACATGTACAGCCCCGTAACGATCATCGCGATCAACGGAAACAGCGCCAGAAGCCCGATCCAGTAGGCCTGGCTCTTCATCATCAGCGCGGCGATATTGATGATGACCGCGACCGTCAGGGCGAACCCCGTCCAGCGGTGAAATACGCGAATACCTTTGCTCATGATCGTCTCCTATACGTTTTCGCGGTTCAACACGTCGTCGAGCTTGCCCAGCATCTGCTGCCAGCCCATGCGCGCCCCGCCCGAAGCCCGCGCCTGGTCGGGCCGGAAACCCGCCTGCTCCATGCGCAGGTGCGTGCCCGCACCCGTCGGCGTCAGGGTAAAGGTCACGATGCTCTTCAGGTTGAAGGCCGGATCGTCATTGGGAAAATCCCAGCGGTAGGCCAGAGTCTCGTTCGGCTCGACCTCCAGGACCTCGCAGTCCAGCACCCCGCCCCACTCGCCGCTAAGCTTGAATTTATGACCCACTTGCGGAATGAAATCGTTCTTCATCAGCCATTCGGCGATCAGGTGCGGCTGGGTCAGCGCGCGCCACAGCTTTTCCGGCGGATGCGGGAATTCGCGCTCCACCACGACGGATACTGTCTCAGTCTTTGGCTCGGTCATTGGTCCATCCTTTTCAGCAAGTCCCCCAGGTCGTCGAAGCGCGCTTCCCAGAAGCCCGCCATGTCTTTCGTCCAGTCGACCAGCGGCATCAGCGCCGCCGGGCGGGCGGAATAGTGCGTATTGCGGCCCTCGTGCCGGTCGGCCACCAGCCCTGCCTGTTTCAGCACGCTGAGGTGCTTGGACACCACCGGCTGCGACACGCCGGCCCCGGCGGTAAGCGCGCCGACGGTCGTTTCACCGTCGCGGCACAGGCGCTCGAAAATGGCCCGCCGCGTCGGATCGGCCAGCGACCGGAAAAGGGCATCATAAGTGTCAGGCATCGCAATTCATACCCAATTGACTATGAATTGGCGTATAGCCAACGAGCTATGAATTGGCAAGCGGTATTTGCGTCATGCTTTCTTGCACCTCCCTGTCGCGAAGCGATGGGGAGGGGGACCGCACGAGTGAGCCCTGTAAAACAAGGGCGAGCGAGATGTGGTGGTGGGGTTTCTTACTTCCTTCCCGAACGCCAGGCTCGAAATCCCTACTCCGCCCTTACCGGCAACCGCCGCATCTGAAACCCGGTCTTACTCTGCTCGAACCCGGCGTCCTCATAAAACTTCAAAGTCTCCGGTCGCCTCGACCCGGTCATCAGCATGACCTTATAGCACCCGGCAGCCCAGGCTGCCTCGGCCGCCGCCTTCAGAACCGCCTTGCCATAGCCCCGGCTGCGATGCTCGGCATGCGTCACGACATTCTCGATCAGGGCATAAGGCGCCCCGCACCGCGTCAGGTTCGGAATGACTATCAAAGTGCAAGTCGCAACCATAATGTCGCCTAAGCAACCCGCGACGATCCCGCTGCCGGGATAGAGCTGCAACCGCTCCCAGTTCGCCACGGCATCCTCAGCCGCCGTCACCTTGTCGTCGGCATCGAGATGGCGATAAAGCGCCAAAACCTGGGGGATGTCGTCGCGGCCGGCAAATCGGATATTCATATCCCCTCCCCTGCTTTTGCGTTACGGTACGGTCGCCACGTTCGGGGAGCAAGCATGAAAGAACCCACGCCCGCCCATTATGCCGCCCCGAAATCCGATGGCGGCGAAGCTGTGCATAAGGGCAACTCCATGACCGCCACCGCTTCCCGCCGCGCCGTGATGGCCGGTCTTTCCGCCCTGGCCTTCGCGCGCCCGGCCCGCGCGGACAGCGGTCCCCGCCAGCGCATCATCGTCGACAACGACTTTTCCGGCGATCCCGACGGCCTGTTCCAGCTGGCCCACCACCTCCTGTCGCCGTCCGTCGATATCCGATTCATCATCGGCTCGCACATCCATGAACGCGACTTCCTCGACGGCTCGGGCACCCAGGCGGACAATGCCGTGGCGCGCGTCAAAACCCTGATGTCGAAAATGCCGGGCGTCCGCCGCCCCGACGTGGTCGCCGGCCGCAACGCCATCCCCGCCACAGACGCCGCCACCTCGGAAGCCGCCAGACGCATCGTGCTTGAAGCTATGCGCGACGACACCAAACTGCCGCTCTTCTATTGCGCCGGCGCGGGGCTGACCGATCTGGCCGAGGCGCTGAGGCTCGAACCGAAAATCGGCGCGGGGCTCACCCTGGTGTGGATCGGCGGCATGGAATACCCCGATCTTCTGCCCGACATCCCGCAACGCCACGACCGCGAATACAACCTGACCATCGACCTCGACGCGGCGCGCACGGTCTTCAATGACGCGTCGGTGACGATCTGGCAGGTGCCGCGCAACGTCTACCGCCAGATGATCGTCAGTGACGCCGAGCTGAAAACCCGCCTCGGCGCGGCCGGCGAACTCGGCCCATGGCTCATCGATTGCATTGCGCAAGTTAAAAACAGGCCCGGCCTGAACCTTGGCGAAACCTATATCCTGGGCGACAGCCCGCTGGTGACCCTGACGGCCCTGCAAACCGGCTTCGAGCCCGACAGCGCCTCCTCGGCCTATGTGGTGCGCCCGACACCACGCCTCAGCGACAAGGGCCTTTACGCGGCCGATCCGAACGGCCGCCCCATGCGCGTCTATACGCAGATCGACACGCGCCTGACCTTCGAGGACATGTTCGCCAGGTTCGCAAGCCTCCATCAAGGCTGACGCAGCAACCCGCGCGCGATTGGCGGCCGAAAAAGGCAAGACACCCACCACCTCATCTCGCTTGTCGGCCTGGACGCTTCGGGCGACGGTGAGGTGCAGGACGGGGCAATCTGTTGCGCCTCCCGTTTTTCGAAGACAAATGAGGGGCGGGACCGCACGAGCCGCGAAGCAGTGAGATGTGGTGGCGGGGTGTCTTAAGGCCATCCCCACGATGTGTGAATCCGATAGCCTGGCCACGAAGACAGGATAAAGACTGAGCGCCGGTATTCGCATTTTTTCAGCGCGAACGCCGCATGCCCATGTCACCCGGAGCGGGCGGGCCATAACCAAAAGGCGGAACGGCATGACCGCTCCGCCCTGAGGCCTTATATCTGCAAGCGCGCCTCAGGCCTGGGCGTCGGCCAGTTGCGGTGCGGGCGTGGCCTGCATGGGCGGATACGGCGTGACCTTGCCGATGCTGATCAGCATGCTGCCATTGGCGGAATTCCCCGCGACACGGCCGGAGCCCGGCGCCGTGCCCATCTCGAAGGTGATGGTCTTGCCGGCCACGGCGAACTCGATGACGAACATGGCGTAGTTGTAGGCGTACAGCTGGACCGGCACCAGGTCGCCCCCGTCGTCCGGGCGGTAGGCGATCGAGCCGTCCGTATTGATCCGGAACTTCGCCACATAGACCGGGCCGCCCGACGTCTGCAGCGTCTCGTAATATTCGGCGGCGAACACATCGATCTCGATCGGGTTGAACGGCGTGGTGCCCGTCACCTGGACGCCGCCCACCGTGCCGCTGAGCGCGGAAACGACGCCGCCGGAATTGACGCTGGACAGGGTGACGCTGGCGACGGTCGAGGTCCCGTTGCTGACGGTCAGGACATTGTCGGCAAAGGTGCAGCACTGGGCGAAGTCGTACTTGTCAGACGACACGCCATCCGTCGATATGGTAATGGACGCCTCATAGGTGATCGCGCCATTGTTGTATATGAAATTCGTGTCGATCAGAAGAAAACTTCCGGACCCGCTGCTGAGCGCGTAGAAGCCCGTGTAGGGTATAAGGTCGGCGGCATTGGTGCTGGCTACGGTGTTCGTCATGGTCTGTCTCCCTGGGTTGAATTACCCTGGCAAGAACCGTTTACATAAACAACCTTAAGGCGTTGTGAAGCGAAGATCGATATATGCAAAAAATTATCGGCGCCATCCAGCCCGGGCAAGGCCTCAGATTAACTGTCTTGCCGATTGCAATCGAATACGCGAATGACGGCTGACGCCCTGCCCCGGCGCCCCCACAACCATGGCGGGCCGCCGCGATTCAAGGGACGACGCGCCGGACGCGGCACGATCGACGCCCTTCCGGCAGCCAGAACAGGAAACAACAGGCTATTGCCGGCGAATCGGAATATGGGTGTTGTGTTCCCTTTGGGAAAGATACGCGACCGCATCAACAATCTCAGGTTATATGCAAATAACATGAACGATCGCGTCATCTATTCCTTTATCGTCGATCGGCACCCAAAGTTCGCATATCAGGCCTGGCAGCTGGCAGCCTCGATCGTCCGGCATTGCAAGGCCCGGCCGCGCGACATCAATATCCAGATAACGCCCGGCGTAGCGGACCATGTATGGTCGATATTTTCCGACCAGGGTTACTCTGTCAGGGCGCTGACGCCGTTCGGCGACGGAACCTTCTGCAACAAACTGGCGCAAATTCCGAATTTGACGGACACGGAATGCGGCAGGATCGTTTTGCTCGACACCGACATGGTTGCCGTTTCCGACTGCAGGCCCCTGCTGACCCATGACGGTGTCATGGCCAAGGTCGTCGACAATGCCAACCCCAAGCTGAACGTGCTGCAGGACATGATCGTTGCGGCGGGCGGGGCCGACGTTTCGCTTATGGAAGTCGAAGTCAACACCCAGCTCACCGTGCGCGGCAACGCCAACGGCGGTTTCTATGCGATGCCCCGCCACCTTGCCGCGCGATTCAACGGTGAATGGCAAAGATGGGCGAAGTGGATCTTCGACAACGACGGCATCCTGCGCGCCGCCGGCCGGATGAAGAACGTCGACCAGATCAGCGCCGCCCTGGCATTCAACCTGTCGGGCATTCCCTACGCAGCCGCGCCGTCGAACCTGAATTACTTCCTGCACATGGACGGCGGGCATAAATATTACGATCCCGGCCATGACATCTGTTTCCTGCACTACCACGACGTTTCGATGAACGCCGCCGGAGTCATTGAAACAAAAATAGCCCTGTCGCCGCTTGAGCAGGACGCCGTCGACGCGGCGAACCGCCATATCCGCGAAGGCAACCACGCGCGCCTTTTAAGGGACTACATGAATGCATAAGATCATCCCCCACACCGGATTTGCCGACGCGCACTACGACGCCCTCCGCACCGAAGACGTCAAGTTTTCGCCCTCGGGAAATCTCCTGGTCATCGTATCCAAGAACATCATGATCCTGTCGCACCTGGACACGACATGCAGTCCGGTCAGGATATTGAAGTCGATCGAGCTTTACTCGCCAAGCCTGGCCTGCGCGCACGGCATCGATTTCGTGCGCGAAGACCTTCTGGTCGTCGCCAATCGCGAAGGCTGGGTAACCTTCTACAAGGTGCCGCCCATCGACACCTGGACCGCCGCGATGACGATCGACAGCATCCATGAACTTGAATCCGCCTGGTTCGGCGCCAAGGGCACAATGCGGAAAAGCGGCACGCGTGTCGTGCGCTGCGGCCCCGGCGCGGTCCGGATCAGGGGCAACCACCTCTTCACCGGGACCAACAACGTCAATACGGTTACGCGCCATACGATCCGCCTCGACGGCGACAGGATAGAGACCGGCGACGAACGGCTGGCCGCCCAGGACGGCCTCGAGATTCCCGACGGCGTTTCCACCAGCCGCGACAACAGGTTCATGGCGGTCTCCAATCTGCACTACGGCACCGCCGTCATCTATGACCTTTCCGATTTTTCCATCAAATGCCAGCTAAGCGACATCGACCTGCATCATCCGCACGGCCTGTGCTTCGGCGTATCCGGCCGCACCCTTTATGTCGCCGACGCCGGCAACCGGTTCGTGCATAAGTTCGAAACGGCCGACGACTGGCAAACCTCCCTGCGATCGAGCGCCGAAAAGTTCGCCGCGGTCGACCAGGCGGCTTTCGACCTGACCAAGGCCGAGACGCCCGAAGACGTCAGGTACCTGGAGGGCGGCATGAAGGGGATAGATATGCCCCCCTCCGGGCGCCTCATAGCGACGACCTGCCGGCACCAGACCCTGCGCTTCTTCGAAGTCCAGCCCGAACAGCTCGATACCGTCCCCGCAGACGCCGCGCGGGACTATGTTAACGGTTAACCGGTAGCTTCGACCCAGGGCGCGATACGACTCAACCGGACAGACCTGAACCTTTGTCCTGGCGCACCCTGGTCCAAAAGATCGTCCCGTAGATTACGTGAGTGCCCCGGAGGCAACCTGGTGAAGCTTTTTTTGCATATGCCGAAATGTGGCGGCACAAGCGTCTTGCAGGCGCTGGAAGCCGCAAGCGATGTCGAAATCGTTCGGGATTACAATTCCTTCTTTAAAATTCCGCTCCCCGTAAGAGCGGGCGTAATAAAGGCAAGTTTAAACAACAATACGCCGCACACCAGCGATGCAATAATATACGGACACTTCTTTCCGATAAAATACTGCCATGGGCGCCCTCACCCCGACGCAAATATGGTTACGATAATCAGAGACCCGGTAAGGCGACTTATATCTCATTATAATTACTGGAAGTCCGGATCGTTTCCCGACCATTATCTGTGGAACAAGATGATGGAAAACAACTGGAATTTTAACGATTTTGCGTTTTGCGAAGAAATGCAGAACATCTATTCCCAGTATTTTTACGGCATCGACGTAGAATCGTTTTCCTACATCGGCACGTTTGAAAACCTGGTGGGCTCTTTCCAGTCCTGCTGCCGGACGCTGGGTGTGGACGCCAGGCATATCGTGCTGGACCATTGCAACAAGACGATGGCGAATGAAGATATCCACATGGATAAATATACGCTGCAGAAATTACAGGCGTTCCATGCCGACGACTACGCGATTTACAACTATGCGCGGAGACGATTCCGCCATCTCGACGCGGCGTGACGCTCCGGACTTCGTTGCCGGGGTCAATTTCGCGAGAAAGCTGAAGCGGAAATCTCCGTCAAGGCCGGTTGGCAAATTCCACGGCGATGCTACCCATAGGGCGCGTCCCGGCTTACGGAGAGACTATGTCCCTGGCGCTCAAGCCCGAATACCGCCCTCCATGGTCCGTTCTCCGCCGCTTCCTTCCCTTCCGGCGCGACGGTTCGGTCAAACTGGCCTGGCTGATCGTAATCGCCGCCCTGCTGGCGCCGCTGACCGGGCTTTATCTCTATACGGCGCGCATCTGTTTCGAGGGCTCGCTGGCCGAAAACGTGCTGGTTCTCAAGCCTGAGCCGTCGTTCGACACCCACCTGATGCGCAGCGAATACGGCTGGAAACCCGGCTATCCGGGCCAACCCATGCCCTGGTGGGAGTCGGAAAAGACCACGCATGAACTGGCCTTCGGCGGCGACTGGGAAGACCCGGTGTGGTGGGACGGCTGGTACGATTTCGGCTGCCTTCTGACGCCGCTGCTTTGGCTGCTCCTGGTCTACGGCGTCGCCCGCGACGTCATCCGGCTGGGCCTGCGCAGCATCCGCACATATCCGGCATGACGGCCCCTACCCCTGCGGCAGCCGCCTCGGCGGGGCCCTGGGCGCGGTGTGCGCCATCATCGCCCCCAACCGGATCGCCCACAGGCAAAAAATTACCCTGTTGGAGGTGAATGTGCCTATATTCACTGGTAAATTATCTATTTACATAGAGCATCCGCATATTCCTAAGAAGAACAATATGACTTTTCCCCGCCGCACCCTGCCCGCCCTCGCCCTTGCCTGCCTCCTGGCTGGCGCGACCGCCTCCGCGCAAGGTCTGCCGGTCCTCGGGCCGAAGCCGTTTATCGCCTATTTTAAGCCCACCCCGGTAAAGGGCGCGCTGTCGGCGTCCGCCTGGGGCGCGGCGACGACCGGCCCCCGCGACCAGGACAACGGCCTCGAGGACAGGACGCTGGCCAAATGGAACTATTGGGACGGCGTGATCCTCAAAGGGCCGGACGGACGGTACCGCCTGTTCGGCAGCCGCTGGGAACAGTCCAAGGGCCATGGCGAATGGTGGAACTCCAAGGCCATCGAGGCAACTGCGTCGAAACTCTATGGCCCGTACCAGGACCAGGGATTGCTTTGGCCGGACAATGACGGCGGGCGCGGGCACAATGTGGTTGCCCTGCGGCTGCACGACGGCACCTATGTGGTGATCATCAGCGAAACGCGCAATACCACCGTCTTTACGTCGGCTTCGATAGACGGCCCGTGGCGTTTTTCAGGTGAGATCGCGGTCGACCAGAGCCGGTATCATTCTCTGTCCAATGCCGGACCCGACGGCGGCGACCTGACCGGCCCGGATCCGAAGCCGTGGCACGGCTCGAACGTCAATATCGTCGAACGGCCGCAGGGCGGCTTCATCCTGATTCAGCGCTCCGGCCAGATCCTGGTCAGCGAGAAAAGCATCCTCGGGCCTTATCAGGTCACCGGCGACAGCATCTATCGCGGGCTTGACGGCCTTCCGCAATCGAACCTGCAAAACCTCGAAGACCCGGTCATCTGGTACAGCGGCGGCTGGTACCACATCCTGGTCAATCACTGGGAACAAAGGCGCGCCTACCACCTGATCTCGCGCGACGGTGTCGCCGGGTGGCGGTTCCAGGGCCTGGCCTACGAGCCCGGCGCGGACTTCATCCGCTATACCAATGGCACGGTCAATCACTGGAACAAGCTGGAGCGCCCGGGCGTGGTCCTCGAAAAAGGCCATGTCGTTGCCCTGACCTTCGCGGTGATCGACGTCCCCAAGGAAGAGCAGACGCCCGGCAGCGCCCACGGCAGCAAGATCATCGTCGTTCCGTTCGACGGCGCGAAGCTGGACAAGGACTTGGCGAAGATCAAATAGCAGCTTTATTCGATAAATATCTGATATGACAAAGAATTCGGACTTCCCCTGGAATCAGGCGAGGTTCGATATTTTTGCGCTGGTTTCGAGCGAAGGATGCTGGTCTCGAAATTGATGGACGGTCCTCTGAGCGCTACTTTCTCCGATCGCGAGTCCGCGTGCGAACACCCCGTCCACGCCATTTAGCACCAGAGGCGAGACACGGCCGTCCGCAGTGATCTGTCGGGGAACTTTTACGTTACGCCATCGTCCGAAGTCGCTCAATCGGATTTCCATGCGTAACAGGGCGTTGAACCCGATTTTTAACGTCCCGCTGACGCACTTCCCGCCACCGCTGCAACGCTAAGGCGTTACCGGTGCCGGGCATTGCGTCTGCGCCGACAGCAGTTGGTCGTGCACGGCGCCATATCCGGGCAACAGCCTATCGGTGTCGGCGGCCTTGGGCGCGCCGCCCGGAGAATCACCGTTGAAATCGACAAGAGCGGCCTGAAGATCGGAAGATACTGCCGTCGCTTCGGCGACTCTCGCGCAGGCCTTGCTTCCGCCACCGCTATCACGCGCGGCAACATACGATTCCATGGCCACCGCAAGTTCGGCGAAAAGGAACTGCACTCTGGCGGCCTTCGGGTTCCGGGCTGCGGCCTTGGCGACAGCGCCACTGCAAACCGCGTCTTCAACGCTTACAAGGTCGGACTTCATATCTGCCGCCCTTTGTGCAAGATCAGCAGCAATGTCCGGCTTTTTGCCTTCCGACACCAGCCGCTTCCGCATCGCTTCGCTGCGCGTGCTCATAGCTGTGAGACGCATTTCCTCGTCACGCAGTGTCCTGCAAGCAAGGGCCGGATCGCCGGCGGCCTTTAGGGAAATAGTATCGACCGCCGCCATATACGGCCGGGCATTGTCCTTCCAGATGGCCTGCGCTTCGTCAAAGTCCTCCACGCTCAGGGGTGGGGCAGACTGGGTCTGATTTTGTGCTCGGGCCGCGGTCCACAGACACGCAATCCCAATAACAAGTGCTCCGGATAGGCGAAGGCGGCTCACCCCTGCGGCAGCCGCCTCGGCGGGGCCCTGGTGGGCGTCGCGATCTTCGCCGCCGACTCTCCCCACGCCTTCATCATCGGCCACACCGGATAGCCCGCGGCCTCGGCCGCCAGCAGACCGGCCGCGATCACGAACAGCACCACCGATGCCGTGCGCCAGATACCGACCTGGTTGCGGCCGGCCCAGGAATGCTTCTTCGCGAAGTCGGGCTCGGCGCCGAATGCCCCCGTCTCCAGCTTGAACGCCATTTCGAAGCCGTCGTGGAAACGGTCGGCGGGATCGGGCGCTATGGCCTGCACGATCAGGCTGTCCAGCCACGCCGGCAGGTCGCGGCGCTTCGACAGCAACCGTTCCGGCCGGTTGAATTTCGGCGTCTGGCCGGGCTCGATTTCGCCGTACGGATAGGCGCCGCCGGTGAACATGCGGTAGAGCGTGACGCCCAGGGCGAAAATATCGGACCGCTCGTCGCCCGGACTGGCCGCGCGGTTGCGGCCTTCGAACAGCTCCGGCGCCTTGTAGGACGGCGTGCCCGGCACGAAGACGTGATCCTTCTGCATGCCCGGAATGCGCGCCACCCCCAGATCCACCAGCTTCAGCCCCCCGTCCGACAGCAGAATGATGTTTTCAGGCTTGATGTCGCGGTGGATGATGCCGGCGCGGTGCAGCGACCCGATCGCCTTGGCCAGACGGGTGGCGATCGACACCCCTTCCTCCAGCGCCACCCTGGGCGCGCGCTTCAGACGCCGCTCCAGCGTCTCGCCGACATAGAAGGGCTGCGCGACATACAGGCATGTCTGCCGCCCGGGCGCCAGCGTCAGCACCTGGCCGATCCAGATGTGGTTGACGCGCTGGGCAACCCAGGCCTCGCGCATGAAGGCCGAGCGCGCGGCCGCTTCCGCGCCGATCGTGTCGGGCTTGGGGAATTTCAGCAGCACGCTCTGCAGGCCCGGCCGGTTCTCGCGGATATCGCGCGCCCGGAAGACGCGCGAATACAGCCCGTCGGCCAGTATGCGCTCCATGCGGAAGCCGTCGACGATATCGCCGACCTTCGGCGGCTCGATCAGCGGCAGTTCGGCGATGGCCGCCGTCAGGTCGTCGACGGTCGCCGGCGCCAGGTCGATGATGTCGATCAGCAGCGCGGTCGTATTGTCGTCGCCGTGGTTGGACAGCGCCCCGCTGACCAGCCTTTGCACGGTTTCCTGCGGAGAGGCGCGCTGCTCAAGGATGGCGCCGATCTGCACGGGATTGAGGTGCTGGTGCACGCCGTCGGTCGTCAGCAGCAACCGGTCGTGCGGCGCCACATCGAACACCAGGTAGTCGATGCGCACGGCCTCCTCGCGCCCGACGGCGCGGGTGATGAAATTGGTCTGCTCGGCGCCCTCCGGCTTGTGGTCGCGCGTCAACTGCGTCAGCACGCCTTCACGTAAGCGCCACAGCCGCGTGTCGCCGATATGGAAGACGTGCAGCCTGCGCCCCTTGACCACGATGCCGGTAAAGGCGCAGCTCATGCCCTTCAGGTCTTCGTTCTTCGTGCCTTCGCGATAGAGCCAGTGGTTGATCGATTCCAGGGCGCGGGCCGCGGTCCTGCGCGGCGACAACAGGTCGGACTGCCCCAGATAGTCGTCGATGAAGGTGCGTACCGCCAGTTCGGCGGCCACCCGCCCGCCCTTCATGCCGCCCACGCCGTCGGCGATGGCGGCGACCGCGCCGTGATGGCCGCGCGCCTCGTCGAGACACAGGGCGGCAAAGTCCTGGTTTTCGTCGCGGCGGCCGATATCGCTGGCAAAGCCGGTCGCGATATTGAGGCGCATGGTGTAGGGCGGCGGCGTCATACCGCAGGATTGCCTGAGGAATCCGCCCGCGTCCATAACGCGGTTAACCTTTGCGGTGCGGCGTGGCGCGTTTGCAACGCACTAAAAAACCAGCCCCCCAGGACTCAGCGAATATTCGGGTATGGACTCCACTCGGCACCGACCTGGCCGCCGATGCACATTGCAGATGGCCTTAAGAAACCCCACCACCCCATCTCGTCGCCTGAAGGCTCCTCGTGCGGTCCCCCCATTTTTCTGCGAAAAACGGGGAGGTGCAGGGTAATTGCGCGAACCCTTTGCACCTCCCCGTTCGGAACGAATGGGCAGGGGGACCGCACGAGCGAGATTTGCGAGAGCAAACGAGCGAGATGTGGTGGTGGGGCGTCTTGCTTTTATACCAACGGCGATTGAGGTTGACTGTGTCGCCGTTGACAAGGGCGACAGCCCGCCGGTGCCTTGTCCTCAAGGAGCGAAGCGTCAGGACAACGCTTCTTGGTCCTCAGGGAGCGAAGCGTTAGGACAACGCTTCTTGGTCCTCAGGGAGCGAAGCGTCAGGACAACCGCGGAATTCCGCGTCGGGAAGACAGATGTGTGAATACGATCGCCGTAAACGGGGAATCCCGAAAATAGGCTGCATGTCCCTCCTCCCACGCTTCGCTCGCGCAAACGCAAGAAAGAGTGCGCATCCTACTCGCCGCTCAGCAACGCCTCCAGCGCCTTGGGATCGAACGGCTTGGCGATATAGTCGTCCATGCCCGCCGCCAGGCAGCGCTCGCGGTCGCCGGCCATGGCGTGCGCCGTCATGCCGATGATACGCACCGGCGTCTGCCCCTTCCGCCGCTCGTACTGCCGGATCAGCTGCGTGGCGTCGAAGCCGTTCATGCCCGGCATCTGCACGTCCATCAGCACCACGTCATAGGCCTTCTGCTTGACCATTTCGCAGGCCTGAAGCCCGTTGCCCGCCACGTCGGTGTCGAACCCGAAGGCGTCGAGAAAGCTGGTCGCCACCAGCACATTGGGCTCGTGGTCCTCGACCAGCAGAGCCCACCGGCGCTCGCCCGCCTCCACCCTCGGCGCCGTCGCCTCGGCCACGGGCGCGGCGCCGTCAGCGGCACGCAACGGCAGGGTCACGGTAAAGGCCGAACCCTGCCCCTCCACGCTTTCGACCGCGATGGCGCCGCCCAGCGCCTCGGCAAGGGTCCGCGTAATGGCCAGCCCCAGCCCGGTCCCGCCATAGCGCCGCGTGATCGAGCTGTCGGCCTGGACGAACTTGTCGAAGATCGAGCCCAGCTTGTCGGCCGCGATGCCGATGCCGGTGTCCTCGACGCGCAGGGTAACCGTCTCCACGCCCGGCGCGCCGCCGGGCTCGCAGCCCACCACGATCGCCACCCGGCCTTTTTCGGTGAACTTGACCGCATTTGAACAGAGATTGAGCACGATCTGGCGGATCCGCGTCGGATCGCCGACGAACTGCCGCCCCTTGGCGCAATCGTCGTCGACGTGGAAATCCAGCCCCTTTTCGCGCACCCGAACCGCCATCATGCTCGACACCTCGCGGATCAGGGCGTCGAGATTGAACGGCACCTCCTCGAACTCTATGGTCTGCGCCTCGATGCGCGCCACGTCCAGCAGGTCGTTGATCAGCTCCAGCAGGCTTCTGGCGCTGACATTGAGCGTGCGCACGAAATCCTGCTGGCGCGGCGTCAGGGGCTTCGACAGGGCCAGAAGGTTGGCGATGCCGACGATGGCGTTCATCGGCGTGCGGATCTCATGGCTCATATTGGCCAGGAACTCGCTCTTGGCGACATTGGCCTCCTCGGCCTTCTGGCGGGCGTCGACCAGGTCCTGGATGTCGGTGCAGGTGCCGTACCAGCGCACGATGCGCCCGCGCTCCCAAACCGCCGTCGCCCGCCCCAGCGTCCAGCGGTATACCCCGTCGGCGCGCCTCAACCGGTACTGGATTTCGAACGGATCGCCGGTTTCGCGCGCCGAATCCCACCGCGCCCTGGCCCGCTCGCGGTCGTCCGGATGGATGATCTGCGACCACACATCCGCGCTGGCGTGGCCCTCGGGCAGCCCCGTGAACTCGTACCAGCGCCGATTGCAGTAGGCCAGCCCGCCCGACCCGCGCGCCACCCACACCATCTGGTCGATGGAATCGGCCATGTTGCGGAATTCCGCCTCGCTGCGCGCCAGTTCGGCCTCGGCCTCGGCGCGCTCGATCAGCTGGCGCGTGCGCTCGGCGACGTCCTGCATGAAGGCGACCTCGTCGTCCGTCCAGTGCCGCGCCTCGCGCGCATTGAGATAGACGATGGTGCGCAGCCGCGCCCCACGCAGGAAGGGCACCACCAGGATGGCGCTGGTGTCGACCGCCTCGGCGGTACGGCGCGTGTGCGCCTCGTCGGACATCGCGTCCGTGAACAGGTCGTCGACGACGACGGTTTCCCCGGCGCTCAGAGCCGCCACGATCTTGTCGCCGAAGGCGTGGGCCGGGTATTCGCCCAGCAAGGGCGGAACATGGCCGTCCGTCCAGCACACGTCGTAGCGGAAGACGTCCTCGACCGGATCGAGCAGCCCGTAGCCGACGCGCGAAACCCCGAAATATCCGCCCATCAGGGCGCACGCCGACTGAAGGGCGCCCTGGGTATCGGTGCCGCGCATCAGGTCGCTGAGCTCCAGCATCACGGCCTGGCGCGCTTCGGCTATCCGCCGCGACGTGATGTCGATGGTGTTGCCCAGGATCCGGACGCACCGCCCCCTGGCGTCGAAAATGCCCCGGCCCTTGGCCGCCACCCAGCGCACCACGCCGTCGCGCCCGATCGTCCGGTATTCGACGTCATAGAAGCTGCGGCGGTCCGGATCCTGCGCGCTGAGATAGGCGGCGACCGTCGCTTCGCGGTCGTCGGGATACAGCCCGTCGTAAAAGTCCCGCAGCGTCACGGGTTCGTCGGGGCCGATACCGAACATGGCCTTGCAGCGCGCGTCCCAGTACAGCACGTCGTTGACGACATCGACGTCCCACAGGCCGATCTCGGCGGCGTCGCGCGCCAGCCTCAGTTGCTCCTCCGTCCGCTTCTGCTGGGTGATGTCCCGGGCGATCTTCGAAGCGCCGACGACATTGCCGTCCCTGTCGCGGATCGGAGAAACCGTGATCGACACGGTGATCAGTTCCCCGGACTTCCTGCGGCGGATGGTCTCGAAATGCGTGACGCGTTCGCCGGCGCGGATGCGGCCGATGATGTCCGCCTCCTCGTGGCGCCGGTCCTCGGGGATGATAAGGGTGATGGACTGGCCGACCGCCTCGCCGGCGGCATAGCCGAAGATGCGCTCGGCGGCGGCGTTCCACGACGTGATGATTCCGTCCAGCGTCTTGCCGACGATGGCGTCATCGGACGACTCGACGATGGCCGCCAGACTGGCGGCCGATGCAGGCCCCGGCGGCGGCGCACTCATTTAAACCATTGCCCCATAAATCGTTTTTGCAAATGACACCCAGGTTCGCCTCGGATGTTTTCCTGTCAAATTTATAAGAAAACAATGCGCCGCGCGTCGGAACGGGCAAGCTTTCCTCAACATCTTGCTGTCAGCCTCAAGCGATGCCGAAACGTGTCGGCGGCTTTCGGCGCAAACACCGCCAGACAAGACACATATCAGGGAGGTCCGCCGTGGCCGACGACAGTCTGCACATTCTGCTGGTCGAAGACAATCCCGGCGATATCCTGTCGCTGCAGCGCTCGGTCCGCCGCGTGGCGCCGGACACCGAAATCAGCGTCGCCCGCGACGCCGAGGCGGCGATCCACCAGCTGGCCGAACAGCCGCAAGGCACCTTCGGCCTGCTGCTGCTCGATATCAATCTTCCCCGGATGAGCGGGATCGAGCTGCTGCGGCGGCTGAAGTCGGAATCCTGGCTGTCCAACACGCCCATGCTGCTGCTGACCACGTCCGAAGCGCCCTTCGACGTCCGCAACGGCTATGCCAGCGGCGCCGACGGCTACCTGGTCAAGCCGTTCGACCCGGAAGGCTACGACCGGCTGGTGCGCTTCCTGGTCAATACGTGGAACGGCCATATCCTGGAAGACACCGGCGACTACCGCGGCCTGGTCATCGCCCCGCCGGCGGCTTAGGCCGCCCGTTTCTCCCGAAACACGAAAATTTACACAGATGAACGGTTCCTTAAACACGTTCCGCTAAAACCCTCGCATTGTTAAGGTTTAGCGGGTGGGCCATGTTCAGGGACTTTTTCCGCAGCCGCCGGGCAGGCGTCGCCGTCATCACGGCCCTGTCTCTCCCCGGCGCCATGACGGCCATTGGCGGCGCCGTCGATTTCAGCCGCGTCGTCCAGCTTCACGACGCCATCCAGGACGTCGCCGACGACGCCACGCTGGCGACCATCGCCGTCAATTCCGCCGCCTACAAGACCGGCATCACCATGAATGCCGACGGCACCATATCGGGCGGCGCGACGAAAGCGGTGTCGAACTTCAATGCCGGCTACACGCCGCCCGGCGACGTGTCGGGCGTCACGCCCACCGCCACGGCCACCAAGTCGGGAACCGTCATGACGGTCAACATGACGGTCAAGGCGACCTACAGGACCTATATACTGGGAATGATCGGCATCTCATCCGTGCCCATCACCGTGACCTCGACCTCGACGGCGACCGTGCCGCCCTATATCGACTTCTACCTGCTGCTCGACAATACGCCATCCATGGGCGTGGGCGCGACCACCGCCGACATCAACACCATGGTCGCCAATACTCCGGACAAATGCGCCTTCGCCTGTCACGAAGACGACAAGCCGGGCACGGACTACTACGCCAAGGCCAAGTCGCTTGGGGTCACCACCCGCATCGACGTCGTGCGCCAGGCGACGCAGAACCTGATGACCACGGCGGCGGCGACCGAAACCCTGGCGAACCAGTACCGGATGGCGATCTACAGCTTCGGCAAGGCGGCCGGCTCGATCGACGCCAAGGCTCCCACGGCCTACAAGGTGTCCAGCCTGACATCCAGCCTCAGCCAGTCCTCGACCGACGCCGGGACGCTCGACCTGATGACCATCCCGTACCAGAACTACAATTCCGACCGGCAGTCGAACTTCATCTCGATGCTCAGCAGCATGAACACGAACATTCCGGCCTCGGGCGACGGCGCATCCGCCGCCAACCCGCAAAAGGTGCTGTTCTTCGTGTCGGACGGCACGAATGACGGCTACGACTGCGCCTATTCCAACGGCAGTTCGTGCCGCCGCATCACGCCGATCGACACGACGACCTGCACCACGCTGAAAAACCGGGGCGTCAAGATCGCGGTGCTGTACACCACCTACCTGCCGCTTCCGACCAACAGCTTCTACAACACCTATGTGGCCAAGTACGTGTCGCCGACCTCGCAGATCGCATCCCAGATGCAGGCCTGCGCCAGTCCCGGCCTGTACTTCGAAGTCGCGCCCAGCCAGGGCATCTCGGCGGCCATGACGGCGCTTTTCCAGCGCATCGTGTCGGTTGTGAGGATCAACGCGTAAACGATTGCTTCAACACCATTTTCTCTTATGCCTTGCACCTCCCCGTCGCAACGCGATGGGGAGGGGGACCGTCCCACGAAGTGGGATGGTGGTGGGGTTTCTTGCTTCCGGCAACGGCCGCGCGCCCGAACCCCAAACCGTTGGCGCCCATTCCCCGTCTGTAATACTGCAGCCCCCCTTACCGCATAACCGCCCGCACCATGGCGCAGCGCCGTTCCGCCGGCAGGCCCGCCTCGGCCTCGGCAGCCAGTATGCCCGCCAGGCGCGGCCCCATGGCGTCGCCCTCGACCGTGTCGAACCCAAGCGAGCGATAGAAAGGCTGGTTCCACGGCACGTCGCGGAAGGTGGTCAGCGTCACCGGCGCAACGCCCGCGGCCTGCGCGAACAGGCGGGCGAACAACCGCCGGCCGATGCCCCTGCCCTGCGCCTCCAGCCGCACGGCCGCCTCCCAGACATGGACCGCGTCGGGCTCGACCGTCGCCGCCACGAAGCCCGCCAGCCGGCCATCGGGGGCCACGGCCACCCACGACCAGTCCTGGCCCACGATGTCGCGATACCGCGCGGCTGTCCGGTTGTCGCCGTCCGCCAGCCATTCCAGGCCGGGCACGGCGCGAAACGCCAGGCCCGCCGACTGCTCGATATCGGGCATGGCCTCGCCGTCGCGCATCACGGCCTTGCGCAGCAAGACCCTATCCAAGGGATTTGCTCAGGAAATACTTGGTGTGGCCGGGCGGATAGCCCTCGATCGCCCCGCGAACGCCATAGCCCTGCTTTTCGTAGAAACCCCGCGCCTGGAAGCTGTAGGTCTCCAGCGCCGCGCCCGCCGCCCCCTGCCGCACGGCTTCGTCCTCGGCCATGGCCAGAAGCCGGGCGCCGAATCCCTGTCCCCGCAAGGAGGACGACACCCAAAGGGCCGTGACCTGCAGCCAGCCGCGCCATACGAAGCCCAGCACGCCACCCCGGATATCGCCGCGCGGGCCGCGTATGACCACGTTTACCGGCGCGTATTCCGGCATTCCCGTCGCCGCGACATTGAACATGTCGACGCCATCGGTGATAAAGCGCTGCGTGTCCGCGTCGGCGAACGGCTCGTATACGATGGCGACGTCGTCCATGGGACCTCCTGAGCATCCATACGAAGCCGCCGCCGTTCCGGTTACACGACGAAACCATTTCCTTTTTACCGGAAATCATTCAGGTTTTGCCCCATGGCGTCGAAGACCACCTTAAACCAGAAGAACCTCGAAGCGCTGGGCGCGGAACGGCTGGCCGAACTGCTGATCGACATCTCGACCGGCAATGCCAATGCCAAACGCCGCCTGCGCATGGAGCTGGCGGCGGCCGAAAGCCCGGACAAGCTGGCGGGAGAGATCCGCAAGCGCCTGGCCTCGATCGCCAACGCCTCGACCGGCGTCGGCTGGCGCACGCTCAAGGCCTTCGTCGCCGACCTGGAAACCCAGCGCCGCCACATCGCCACCCGGGTCGCCGCCGCCGCCCCGGCCGAAGCCTGGGACCTGGCCGCCACCCTTGCCGCCATGGGCGACGGCACCCTCAGCCGCGCCACCGATACCTCGGGTGAACTGCTCGGCGTCTTTCACCGCGCCGCGCTCGACATGGCGGCAATCGCCGAAACGGCCAATCCATCGCCTGAAGCCGTCGGCCTCCGCGTGCTCGAAGCCGTGTCCGCCAACGGCTATGGCCAGAACGACGGCCTGATTACGGCCCTGGCTCCGCGTCTCGGCGAAGCCGGCCTTCGCGCCTTGCGCGATGCCCTGCTGGCCGGCAAGACGCCCGAACGCGCCCCCGCCCCGCC
>CAKZJB010000023.1 GCA_936940865.1 uncultured Asticcacaulis sp.
AGCGCGCCAGCGTCGGCGTCTTGCTCTTTTCCAGCGCGTCGACGATGTTCTGCGCGCTCTTTTCGGCCATGCGGTCCAGCGCGGCGAGCTTGGCGACGCCCAGCTTGTAGAGGCCCGGCAGGCTCAGCACGTCGTCGTCGACGCCCAGCTCGCGGCGCTTGGCGTCCTGTTCGGCCGCTTCGCGCTCCAGGAAATCGCGGGCGCGCGCCTGCAGCTCCTGGGCCGTGTCCTCGTCGAAGCCTTCGATCGCGGCGATTTCGTTCTCGTCGACATAGGCCAGGTCCTCGACAGACGAGAAGCCTTCGGTGACCAGCAGCTGGGCGATGACTTCGTCGACGTCCAGCGCTTCCTGGAACAGGGCGGTGCGCTCGGCGAATTCCTTCTGGCGGCGCTCCGAATCCTGGCTTTCGGTGATGATGTCGACCTGCCAGCCGGTGAGCTGCGAAGCCAGCCGGACGTTCTGGCCGCGGCGGCCGATGGCCAGCGACAGCTGTTCGTCCGGCACCACGACCTCGACGCGGTCTTCTTCTTCGTCAAGCACGACCTTGGTCACTTCGGCCGGGGCCAGCGCGTTGACGATGAAGGTGGCTTCGTCCGGCGACCACTGGATGATGTCGATCTTTTCGCCCTGCAGTTCGGCGACGACGGCCTGGACGCGCGAACCGCGCATGCCGACGCAGGCGCCGACCGGATCGATCGACGAGTCGTTCGACAGCACCGCCATCTTGGCGCGCGAACCCGGATCGCGGGCGACGGCCTTGATTTCGATGACGCCGTCATAGATTTCCGGCACTTCCTGCGCGAACAGCTTGGCCATGAAGCCGCCGTGGGCGCGCGACAGCATGATCTGCGGACCCTTGGTCTCGCGGCGCACGTCGTAGATATAGGCGCGGATGCGGTCGTTGACGTTGAACACTTCGCGCGGGATCGACTGGTCGCGGCGCATGATGCCTTCGCCACGGCCCAGGTCGACGATGACATTGCCGTATTCGACGCGGCGCACCGTGCCGTTGACGATTTCGCCGACGCGGTCCTTGAATTCGTCGAACTGGCGCTCGCGCTCGGCTTCGCGCACCTTGTGGGTCACGACCTGGCGGGCCATCTGCGTCTGCACGCGGCCCAACTCGAACGGCGGCAGGACTTCGATATATTCCTTGCCGGCGAAGGCGTCCTTATCGGTGCGCAAGGCTTCGCTGAGCGAACGCTGGGCGTATTCGTTCTCGATTTCCTCATCGTTCACCACGGTGACGACGCGGGTGATGGTCATTTCGCCGGTGCGCGGATCGATATGGACGCGGATGTCGTGGTCGGCGCCGTAACGGTTGCGCGCGGCCTTCTGGATGGCCTCCTCGATCGACGCAATGACCACCGTCTTGTCGATCGACTTTTCGCGCGCCACGGCCTCGGCGATCTGCAGCAGTTCCTGGCGGTTGGCGCTAATCCCGGTGAAGCTCATCGTTTGTGATCCTCTTCTTCGTCATCGTTGGCGGCGTCATCGTCGTCGAAATCCTCTTCGTCTTCGAAGCCGTCGTCAAATTCCTCGTCTTCATCATCCTCATCGTCCGCCCGGCTGGCGCGCTGCTCGGCGCCGCGCTTCATCAGCTCGTCGGTGAGGACCAGTTTGGCATCGATGATCCAGGCGAACGGGATCATCGCCGTGTCTTCCTCGCCCTCCAGGTCGATGGCGACATGGTCGTCCTCGACGCCGGCCAGCTTGCCGCGGAACCGCTTGCGGCCCTCGGCCAGGCGATCCAGTTCCAGGCGCGCTTCAAGGCCTTCATAGGTCTCGAAATCCTTGAGGCGCGTCAGCGGCCGGTCGATGCCGGGCGACGAGACCTCCAGGATATATTCGCCGGCGATCGGATCGTGCTCGTCCATATAGGCCGAGACCGCGCGCGACAGCCGGGCGCACTGGTTGACGTTGATGTCGCCGTCGATCTTGCGCTCGGCCATGATCTGCAGGCGGCGGGCGCCGCCCGGCTTGTTGGAGCCCATCAGGCGCACGCGCACGATGTCCAGCCCCTGCGCCTCGGCGATGGGGTCGAAAATCTCCAGCAGTTTGCGGTCTTCGCTGGTTTTGGCGCGCATGGCTCGAATTGGGGTCGAATTCAGATAATAAAAAAAGCGGCCGGCCGGTAAGGGCCGCCGCTCGAAAGCCTTTCGGCGATCGGACGATGTAGCGTCTATATAGGTGCCTTTTGGCGAAAAGCCAAATGTTTTATTTATCGCCGGCGGACGCCTTGCCATCCGCTTTATCCGGGGCCGGTTCGGCTGTTGCCGGCTTTTCCTCGCCGGGCGCGGCCGGAGCGCCTGCCGCCGCCGCCGGATGGCCGAAGACATCGGTATAGGAATCGGGAAGCGTGACGGGGTACAGGCGGCCCGAGTACATCATCAGCAGGAGATAGGTGACATATAGCCCGACGCCCTGCACGATGACCAGGCATGCGGCCCCCAGGCGCTTGTCGGTCTTCTTGAAGATGTCGTAGGTGATGCAGCCCACGTGCGTGAACAGGGCCACAATGGCCAGGCCATAGAGCGGCATGAAGACCCACGACCAGCCGGGGGTCATCATGGTTGCGGCGGCGTAGTCGAAATTGGTGTCGAGGTTGAGGATCATCCGCCCCAGGAATACCCAGGCGACATGGACGACGATGAAGATCGCCAGATAGACGCCCGACGCCGCCTGAAGCTGATGGATGAAGTCTTTTTTCTGCGTCCATATCACGCGCGCCAGGGCTATGCCGGTAATGATCTGGAGCACGAATGCCATCGAAAGCACCATCTCGACGACTGGATGGCGATAGATCAGGCGCGCGGCCTCCAGGAACTGCTGGTGCGCAGCCGTCCCTTCAAGTCCGATCAGATGATTGGCAAAATGCAGGCAGATAAAGGCGAAGATAAACCCCGCCGACACCTTATGCAGACGCTCCATAACCCCAGCTCCCCGAAAGCCAGCGTTAACAATGCCTTAATTTGACCGTCTTGGCTATAGGGACGCCAAAAAGGACTTTCGAGGCAATCAGCGCTTCGGGCGGATAACCCGGGGCGCCTTGAGGCGGCGACGGTTGATGTGGTCGTCGGATGCCTTGACGCCCTTGACTTCCTCGCCGGCCGGTACGGGGCGCTCGCCCTTGAAATAGAACTTCTGCCAGGCTTCCTTCATGGCTTCGGGATTGCGCGCCATCAGGCTGTCGTTGAAGGCCTGGCGCGTGTCGGCCCAGGCCTGGAACTGCTTCTTGAGATCCGGATCGCTTTCCAGCTGCTTGATGACAGGCTGGACCTCGTCCATCTTCTTGTGCTCGACGACCTGAATGAAGCAGAACGGCTCGCCCTTCTTGAAGCTGACCATGCCGGGGCGCGTCATCAGCCAGTTCATGGTGAAGGGAAAGGGCAGCCAGTCGGTCTCGACCAGACCGGACAGGGCCTGGATGCCGTCCTTGACGTGGTTGGGCGGCCCGCCGGCCAGCACGGCATAGCCGGGCGGCGTACGGAACATATAGCCCGTATGGAAGGTTACCACGCCGTGGGTGAAGTGCGATTGCACCAGGTGGTCCAGGTTATAGGTCGGATCGGCGTCGCAGCTGATGGTCAGGTCGTTCTTGCCCATGCCGCCGTTCCACACGATGGTGATGTCGGTCGGACACAGGATCTCCCAGCCGGTGGTGTTGGCCATGACCAGCGGCAGGCAGCGATAGGGGAAGCGCGCCATGAAGGCGTCCATCCAGTCGCGATCCGGCCGGCCGGGGACGATCTCCGGCGGATAGGTGGTCATGACAAAACACTCGAGTTCCATCGATTAAAGCCTCTGTTGCTACAACCTTGATCTGGCGGAGAAATGAGGCCAGTTTGCGGTGCAAATGACTGAGCCTTTATACACACCCGAAAAATTGTTGAGAGCCTTAGACGATTTGGGCCTGAAAACAAGCACCCTGCACCACGAAGCCGTCTTCCGCGTGGGCGAAGGCGACGACATAAAGTCGCAGCTGCCGGGCGCGCACACCAAGAACCTGTTCCTCAAGGACGACAAGGGCCAGCTGTGGCTGATTTCGGCCGAACAGACAACGCGGATCAACCTCAAGGCCTTGCCGAAGATCATCGGTTCCGGGCGCTTAAGCTTCGGCTCGGAAGAGCGTCTTTATAATGCGCTGGGCGTGCGGCCGGGATCGGTGACGGCGCTGGGCCTGGTCAACGATTCCCGCCATACGGTGCGCTTCGTGCTCGACAAGGTTTTGTACGACGCCGATATCGTCAACTTCCATCCGCTGACCAATACGGCGACGACCGCCCTGCCCCAGGCGGAGTTCCGCAAATTCCTGGCATGGCAGACGCGCGATCCGCTGGTGATCGATTTCGCCGCCATCCCTTGACCGGCATGCCTTGACGCGATTGCACCCGCGACCCACTTAGGATAAGCCGTTCCTCCTTTAATACGGGCACATACCTCATGGCTTCCGCAGACTCCAATATCATCGACGGTTCCGAACAGACCTTCATGGCCGATGTCATCGAGGCCTCGATGACCCAGCCGGTCATCGTCGACTTCTGGGCGACGTGGTGCGGACCGTGCCGCCAACTGGGCCCGGCGCTCGAAAAGGTGGTGGGTGAGCAGAAGGGCAAGGTCAAGCTGGTCAAGATCGACGTCGACAAGAACCAGGCGATCGCCGCGCAGCTGCGCATCCAGTCGATTCCCACCGTCTATGCCTTCGTCGGCGGCCGGCCGGTCGACGGTTTCCTGGGCGCCAAGTCGGAAAGCGAATTGCGCACCTTCATCGAAAAGCTGGGGATCAGCGACGGCGTGCCGACGATCGAGGACACTTTGGCCCTGGCGCAGCAATCGGCCGACGACGGCGACATCACCAGCGCGCTCGAAGCCTACAGCTTTATCCTCGAACAGGATCCGCAGAACCTGAAGGCGATCGCCGGCGTGGCCAAACTGTACCTTAAGGTCCAGCAGCCCGAGCAGGCCAAGGCCTTCCTCGAAATGGCGCCGGCCGATACCAAGGATGCCGGTATCCTGGGCCTTCGCGCCGCGCTCGAACTGGCCGAAGGCGCGCCGACCGACGTGGCCGGTCTTCGCGCCCGCGTGGCGCAGAACGACCGCGACTTCGACGCGCTTTACGACCTCGGCCGGGCGCTGGCCGGTCAGGGCGACCCGCAGGGCGCGATCGATACCCTGCTGGAAATCGTCAAGTACGATCCCGAATGGAACGGTCAGGCGGCACGCCAGTACCTGTTCAAGATTTTCACGGCGCTGGGCAACGGCTCCGATATCGTCAAGGCCGGACGCCGCCGCCTGTCGTCGATGCTGTTCAGTTGAATGGAAATATCTGCGTGTCTTGCCAAGTGAGTACCCCCCTTCCGTCACTCGCTCCGCTCGTGCCACCTTCCCCGTAAACGGGGAAGGAGAAGATATTCACACTTCCTTCCTTCCCCGTTTACGGGGAAGGTGGCGGGGTCGGCGTCAAGCCGACACAGACGGAAGGGGAATATGTCGTTGCAGCAGGCGATCCTGCTTACTCTGGGAAACACCGATGTCCGAATCCGAAACCGCGTCGCAGCCCGAAAAATCCGGCATCGATATCGATCCGCGCCTGCTCGAAGCCCTGGTCTGTCCGGTGACGCGCCGCCCGCTGACCTATGACAAGGCGGCACAGGAACTGATTTCGCCGACGGCCGGTCTGGCGTTTCCGATCCGCTCGGGCGTGCCGATCATGCTGGTCGACCAGGCGCGCAAGTTCGATCCCGTAAAGGTATAAAGCCTAAACCAGTTCGCCCCTTAGCAGCTTCGGCATATCGCCGGTGGCTGCACCGGCGTCTTCCATGACGAACTGGCGCAGGCCCGGGACGCGATTGAACAGGCCCATGCCGACATCGCGCGCGGTCCGCAGCAGCGGATTGCCGTTGGAAAACAGGCGGACGAAACCGTCCATGATCACCGAGGTCGACACGTTGTCGAACCGCCGCCAGCGCGCATAGCGTTCCAGCACCAGTTCCGAGCCCAGGTCTTCGCCGAGCCGCGCCGCCTCGATCAGAACTTCGGCCAAAGCCGCCACGTCCTTCAGCCCCAGGTTCAGGCCCTGGCCCGCGATCGGGTGGATGCCGTGGGCGGAATCGCCGAGCAGGGCCAGCCGCCCCCGGTACATCTCCTCGGCCAGGCCCAGTCCCAGCGGATAGAGGAAGCGCTCGCCGACAATGGTGACGTCGCCCAGGAATTCTCCGAAGCGCGAGATGAAGTGATCGTAGAACAGCCCGTCGCCCATGGCGACCAGCGCCTTCGCCTGGGCATGCTTTTCCGACCAGACGATGCAGGCGCGGTTCTCGGTCAGGGGCAGAATGGCGAACGGCCCCGACGGCAGGAAATGCTCATAGGCGATATTGCCGTGCGGCCGCTCCATCTGGACGGTCGTGACGACCGCGCTCTGGTCGTAGTCCCAGTTGATGTAACCTATGCCCGCCTTGTCGCGCAGGCGGCTCCTGCGGCCTTCGGCGGACACGACCAGCGAGGCCTTCAAAACCTGCCCCGTGTCCAGCGTGACCTCGGCCATGCCGCCGGTGTCGCGCATGTCGACGACGCCCGCCGGTACGATCAGGTTAATATGACGGTCCTTCATGGCCTGGTACAGGACATGGCGCATATGGCGGTTTTCCACCATGTAACCCAGCGGTTCGTCCCCGGTGCGGTCGGAAATCTCCCCGGCCTTGAAATTCAGGAAGAAGGGCAGGGGCCTGCGGCTGGCAGCGCCGGGCAGGTGGCCATCGGTCACCATGATTTCGTCCATGCGGCAGGCATGCCCGGCGATCGCCGGACCAACACCCAGGGCATTCCATTGCCGGAAGCAGGCATAGGCGATGGCCGAGGCGCGGCCGTCGAAACCGATATCGAGCTGTTCGGCATAGGGCTGCCGCTCGACAACGGCGACCTGAAGTCCGCCCGATTGCAGCGCCAGGGCCAGGGTCATGCCGGCCATGCCGCCGCCGGCGATGATGACGTCGAGATGCGTATCCATGGCCCCCATCATAAAGCCCCGCCCTTAAAGTGCAATGCGGCAAAAGGCTCGCATTTTGCGGACAAGGTAAACAGCTCTTAACCCTTTTGATGGCACTTACTGGGGACTGTTCACGCTTGCCCGATACATAATGTCCAGCCTGACCCTTACCGTTTGGAACGCCTTCGATACCCACATGCGCGCCGTCTGGCGTTCGCCGGTCATCGCCCGCATGCGCGGTGCCTGCCTGGCCCTGTTCGGCCTGGCCGACCTTGTGGCGCTGGCCACCTATCACGCCAGCGACCCGAGTTTCAACGCGGTCAGCCACGCTCCGGTGGCCAATGCGCTGGGCCATTTTGGTGCGATTATTTCGGATATCGGCTGGCAGTCGCTGGGCCTGTCGGCCTGGCCGGCGGCCGTTCTGATGATCTATTTCGGCGTTCTCCGGACCTTCCACCACGACCCGGACCAGACGCGCGGGGCGCTTCGCCTGCACGCCTTGTGGGCCTGCCTGTTCCTGGTGTCGCTGTCGGCGGCGCTCGGACCGCTTCTGACCGGCACCGATCCCGTCATGGCGCAAAGCCTTGGCGGCTTCTGGGGGCAAGGTCTCAACAAGCTCCTCTCGTCGCTGTTCGCCTTCATGCACCTGCCCATGGGCTCGCTGATCGCCAGCCTGCTGTTTTCGGGCCTCGCCCTGTTCGGCTTCAACCAGACGCTCAGCCTAAAACTCACGGCCTACCTCCGCATCGCCCAGGGTGTCGCCAGCGGCGCCGGTTTCAATCGCCTGTTCAGCGGCCTGACCGAACGTCTCGAGGCCAGCACGGCGCGCGTCGCCGCCAAGACCGCTGCCCCCGCCGCACCGAAGGTCCGCAAGGGCAAGCCCCAACCGGTCGCCCTTGATGAAGACGATGACGACGGTTTCGAGACCGTCGACAATCTGGCGCCTGCCAGGCCCGCCCAGGTCGCGCCGCGGGTCGAGCCCCAGGTCTCGGCTAAGGTCGCCGCCAAGGCGCCGCCTGCGCCCGCCTTCGATGACGAAGGCGACGCACCGATCGACATCCAGGCCCCGAAGCCCGCGGCGCCGGCTCCGACCAAGCAGCCCGAATTCGAATTCCTGCGCCCCAGCAATTTCCGCCTGCCTGACCTGACCATCCTGGCCAAGCCCAAGGCGCGCAGCCACGCCTACGATGAAGAGTCGTTGCGCCAGAACGCCCGCATGCTGGAAAGCGTCCTGGCCGAATTCGGGGTGCGCGGCGTCATCGACCAGATCCGCCCGGGTCCGGTGGTCACGCTCTACGAATTGGCGCCGGCCGCCGGCGTCAAGGGCGCCCGCGTTGTCGCCCTGGCGGACGACATCGCCCGCAACATGTCTGCCCGGTCCTGCCGTGTGTCGGTGGTCCAGGGCCGCAACGCCATCGGTATCGAACTGCCGAACCAGACGCGCGAAACCGTCTTCTTCCGCGACCTGCTGGCCTCGACCGAGTATGAGCGCACCAACCACATCCTGCCGATGGCGCTGGGCGAAACGATCGGCGGCGAACCCTACATCACCGACCTGGCCAAGATGCCGCACCTGCTGATCGCCGGTACCACGGGTTCGGGTAAGTCGGTCGGCGTCAACGCCATGATCCTGTCGATCCTGTACCGTCTCGATCCCGAGCAGTGCAAATTCATCATGATCGACCCCAAGATGCTGGAACTCAGCGTCTATGACGGCATTCCGCACCTTTTGGCGCCGGTCGTCACCGACCCGAAGAAGGCGGTGGTGGCGCTGAAGTGGACCGTCAAGGAGATGGAGGACCGCTATCGCCGCATGTCGAAGATCGGCGTGCGCAATATCGCCAGCTTCAACGAACGCGCCCGCGCCACCGCGGCCGAAGGCAAGAACTTCATCCGCAAGGTCCAGACCGGCTTCGACGAAACGGGCCAGCCCGTCTACGAATACGACGAGATGGTGCCGGAACCGATGCCGTACCTGGTCGTCGTGGTCGACGAAGTGGCCGACCTGATGATGGTGGCCGGCAAGGACATCGAAGGCGCCGTGCAGCGCCTGGCGCAGATGGCGCGCGCCGCCGGCATCCACCTGATCATGGCGACGCAGCGTCCGTCGGTCGACGTCATCACCGGCACCATCAAGGCCAACTTTCCGACCCGGATCTCGTTCCAGGTCACGTCGAAGATCGACAGCCGCACCATTCTGGGCGAGCAGGGCGCCGAACAGCTGCTCGGCCAGGGCGACATGCTCTACATGGCCGGCGGCGGCCGCATCACCCGCCTGCACGGTCCGTTCGTGTCGGACGGCGAAGTCGAGGCCGTGGCGCAGTTCCTGCGCGACCAGGGCACGCCCAACTATCTCGACGACGTCACCTATGGCGGCGACGAGGAGTCGTCGAGCGAAGGCGGTGGCATGGGCGAAGGCGGCGGCACGGGCGACGACCTGTACGACAAGGCGGTTTACTTCGTCACCTTCGACCGCAAGGCCTCGACCTCCTATATCCAGCGCAAGCTGCAGATCGGCTATAACCGCGCCGCCTCGCTGATGGAAAAGATGGAGCAGGAAGGCATTGTCGGTCCGGCCAACCATGTCGGCAAGCGCGACATTCTGGTCGGTCCCCCACCAGGTCACTAAGTCCCAGGGGGCACCAGGGGGCGAGCCCCCTGGACCCGGACCCGCGACGGTGTTTACGCGCTCAAGCGACTAACGGGGTCAAGGGGTCCTTGGACCCCTTGCCTTAGATCTCTTCTATCTTGAAATATGGATCCCTGTCCGGGACTGTAGCGAGTCTGAATGTTGGCAAGACAGGTTTGTTGTCTTCCAGTGAAATCCTGTATTTTGACACCAGGCTGGCCAGAACGATCTGCGCCTCGACCATGGCGAAGCCGGCACCGATGCAGATGCGCGGCCCGGCGCCGAACGGCAGGAAGGTGTCCATGCTGGTCCACGGCGAGGCTATGCCGGCAAAGCGATCGGGCATGAAGGCTGTCGGGTTCTGCCAGTACTTGCGATGGCGATGAATGATATAAGGGCTTATCCATACCTCGGTGCCCGCGGTGATGGCATGGCCGGCAATGACGTCGTCGTTCAAGGCCTTGCGCACGACATAGGCTACCGGCGGATAGAGCCTCAGCGTTTCCAGAAGGGCGTTTCTCAGGCGTGGCCAGTGCGCCAGGTCGTCCATGCGGTTGACGTTGGCGACGGGAAAGGCCTGGATTTCCGCGCGGATACGGTCCTGTTCGGCCTGATCGAGCGCCAGGAGATAGGTCGCCCAAAAAAGTAGACGTGAGGTGGTTTCGAAACCGGCGGCCAGCAGGGTGCCGCACTGGTCGCGGATTTCGTCGTGTGACGGGGCTTCGCCGGTCTGCGGGTCGCGTGCTTTCAGGAGCAGATCGAGCAGGTCGCCGCGCGCATGGGTCTGGTCGCTGCCATGCGCCTTTCGGGTCGCGATGACGTCGTCGACCATTTTGGTCCAACCGCTGCGAAAGCGCTGGCGGGCGCCGAAGGCCCAGCCGAACTGCGTTTCGGAAGTCGCGATGGCGTCGAGCACCGTCGGTCGGCCGGCGCCTTCCAGGTAGTTGCGCGCCATCACCGTCATGCCGGCGCGAGAATCGTCGGCCAGCAACGAAAACAGTGCCTTCAGCACGGCATCGAGGGTGGTGCGATGAAAGACATCGGTGAACTGAACGCGCGTCGTGCCCGACAGACGGCTGAGCATCATGTCGCCGGCCGACACGAAGTGCGGCAGCAGGTCGCCGACGGCGGCGGGTGTGAACAGGGGCGCCAGCATGCGGCGCTGGCGGCGCCACACCTCGCCCTCGGCCAGGAACAGACCGATCCCCATGACGGGACGGAACAGGCGCGATTGGACGACCGGCCTGACATAGTTCGCCATGTGGCTGCGCATGACATGGTCGATGCCGGTGGGGTCGTTGATGCTTAACGTTTTGACGCCCAAGGCGTCGGCCCGGCCATACAGGTTGTGAAACGACTCTTCGGCGTAGATGGTGAAGGGGTTGGCGAAGAACTGCGGTAGCCAGCGCCATTTCGGCAGCGGCTTGGCGTGGATGGGATGGGCGGGCGGAACGATCGGACGCGCGGTATCCATAACTACCTCTCTGACCACTGATCGAAGATATGCCACCGCGGGTCAATAGTCACCGTTCATTTCCCCTTCACCTGGGGGCCTTGGCAGCGTCTTTTTCGCGTCTCACAATTGCCCGGCCGCGGCTTTAATGGTCTATGGCACTGATCTGTCAGGGAGCCATGATGAACCGTCGCTTGATGATTGCCGGCCTTTTGAGCCTCGGCGCACTGATGTCCGCTCCGGCCTTTGCCGGCGGCAAGAACAATTTCGATAGCTATATTGTCGCACCGAACTTCAACCCCGCCGACAAGGACCGCATTGCGCGCGCCACCGCGTATCTCCAGGGCCTGAGCACGGCCCAGGGCCGCTTCCAGCAAACCGATTTCCGCGGGCGCACGACGCAAGGCAACTGGTTCCTGGCGCGGCCGGGCAAGATCCGCTTCGAATACGACCCGCCGTCGTCGCAACTGGTGGTCGCCGACGGCAAACAGGTCAAGGTCTGGGATCCGCGCCTGGAGTCTTTCGACGCCTATCCGCTCGACGAAACGCCGCTGTCGCTGTTCCTGTCGCGCCAGATTCGCTTCGACCAGGGCGTTATCATCACAGGTGTATCGTCCAATGCCTCGGGCTTTACGCTGAAGGCGCGCGACCGGCGGAAGCAGATCGAAGGCTCGGTCACCCTGGTCTTCGATCAGGCGCCGAACGGCAGCCTCACCTTACGCGAATGGACGATAATCGACGCGCAGAACCGGCCGACGACGGTCAAGCTCAGCAGTTTCACGCGTGATTCGGCGCTGAAGCCGGGTCTGTTTGTGTTAAATAAGCCAACATCAAAAAAATAATTCGCTCTCGGCGTTTTTACTTGTCGAATTTTTCCGACCGTGTTATTTTTCTCACATGGAGTTCGCGGCGGTGAGCTCCTGACGTGCGTTTTTCCCTTTTTTCTCTTCGTGTTATGTGCCAAATCTGACCCGGTCCACGCCCTCGGACCGGGTCTTTTTTTACCGCAAATTCTCCCATGACACTGTCCTTAGCCACCTGGAACATCAATTCCGTGCGCCTGCGCATCGATCAGGTGGTGCGTTTTCTGTCCGAAGCGAAGCCCGACATTCTCTGCCTGCAGGAAATCAAGTGTCAGGCGGGGGAATTTCCGCGCAACGCGTTCATTGAGGCCGGCTATCCGCATATCCTGATCATGGGCCAGAAGGGCTGGCACGGCGTGGCCCTGGTATCGAAACGGCCGTTCGAAGAAGGCGATGTTCCGCCCTTCTGCCGCCGGGGTGAGGCCAGGGCACAGGCGATCGTGGTCGACGGCGTCGAAATCTGGAACTTCTATATTCCGGCCGGCGGCGACGTGCCCGACCGTGAGACGAACGACAAGTTCGACCACAAGCTCGAATTCTACGAGCGCATGAGCGAACACCTGCATAAGCGCGATAAGGACAAGCCGCTCCTGATCTGCGGCGATCTCAACATCGCGCCTGGCGAATTCGACGTGTGGAGTCACCGCCAGATGCTGCGCGTCGTCAGCCATACCCCCGCCGAGATTGCGGCCTTCGCGGCCTTCATGAAGGCTGGCCAGCTGCACGATCCCTTCCGCGTCGCCTATCCCGATCCGCAGAAGATCTTCACCTGGTGGAGTTATCGAGCGGCCGATTTCCGCAAGTCGAACCGGGGCCTGCGGCTCGACCACGTCCTGTTCAATCCCGGCCTGATGAACCGTATTTCCGGCGGCATAACTGCCAAAATCCACGATACGGTGCGGGAATGGGACCGGCCGAGCGACCACGCGCCGATCCAGGTTACGTTCAACGCGTAGGCGAGCTGTTGCCGACTGGCCAGAATGTAACGAATTAGTTTGGTCGCGACGAGCTATGCTACGCCCCTTCCGTCTCCCCTTCGCCAGGGCTTCGGGGAGCCACCTTCCCCGCTTCGCAGGGAAGGAAGTATATGACATTATTCGCTTAATTCCTTCCCCGTTTACGGGGAAGGTGGCGTGACGCGGAGCGGCACGACGGAAGGGGGGCGCGTAGCAGACGCAACTACGTCGCTTCCACTTGAAATCAGATCGACCTAAATTGCCCGATCATATCCGTCGTAGTCACCGCCATATGTGGCAGCGAGCGCAGACAAAGCGTCTTCGATTGTATCCAGTTGCGCTGGACTTATCCGCTTTTTTGCTAGGACAAGCCACGATTCGCCGTCCGCTGCTGGTCGCGAGTTTTTTTAAAGCCATCAAGTCGCAATGCAGAAATGACAAGCTGCGCTTGGGCCTCTTCGGGAAAATATAGGTAAAACTGCGTCTTACCGCCGATGAGTGCCCACAGCACAGCTAATTATCCCAGTCTGTCGGTCAGAACTGCAACCGATAACCACCGGCGTCGGTCATCAACAACCGCGCATTGGCGGGATCGGGCTCGATCTTCTGGCGCAGGCGATAGACGTGGGTCTCGAGCGTGTGCGTCGTCACCCCGGCATTATAGCCCCAGACCTCGGTCAGCAGCTCCTCGCGCGTGATCGGCTTACCGCCGGCGCGATAGAGATATTTGAGGATATTGGTTTCCTTCTCGGTCAGGCGCGTCTTCTTCTGCGACTGATCGACCAGCAGCTTCAGCGCCGGCTTGAACTCGTACGGTCCGATGCGGAAGGTGGCGTCCTCGCTGGTTTCGTGGCTGCGCACCTGGGCGCGGATGCGCGCCAGCAGCACGGCGAAGCGGAAGGGCTTGGTGACATAGTCGTTGGCCCCGGCATCCAGCCCCAGGATCGTGTCCGAATCGGAGGTCTGGCCGGTCAGCATGATGACGGGCGTTGTCAGACCGCCCTTGCGTAACAGCCGGCACGCTTCGCGGCCGTCCATGTCGGGCAGGTCGACGTCGAGCAGGATGAGGTCGGCGTTCACGCTCTTGCCCAGGCGCAAGCCTTCGGAGCCGTTGGCCGCCTGGATAACCTTGAATTCTTCATGGAGTTCGAGCTGCTCGGCCAGGGCTTCGCGCAGTTCATCATCATCATCGACGATTAGGAGGGTTTTCTGTTGCACCATGATCCTGTAACTTTGGGTCTTATTCTTATGGTTGAGCCGCATCATCGCCGAAATGCCAAAAAATTTTACCGCATATAGCGACGGCCGGCTAGGTCTAAACCTACATAGTGTGCGTGCCGCCCTGGGAAAAGGGGGCGTGATCGATGCCGACGCCAAAAGGGAGGGTGACGGCAAGTCGCCGCTGGGGGCCTGGCCGATGCGTTATGTCTTCTACAGGCCGGATCGTGTGCCGAAACCCGACACACGTCTGCCGGTGGTGGCCCTGTCGCCCGATGACGGCTGGTGCGACGATCCCGCCGACCCCGCCTACAATACCCGCGTCAAATTGCCCTGGCCGGCCAGTCATGAAAAATTGTGGCGTGACGATCATGTCTACGATCTGATCGTGGTATTGGGGCACAATGATGACCCGGTCGTGCCCGGAATGGGGTCGGCCATCTTCATGCACCTGGCGCGCGAAGACTATTCCGGTACCGAAGGCTGCGTGGCGCTGGCCATGAACGACCTGCTGGAGGTTCTGCGCGAAGCGGAACCGGGCAGCCAGGTGGAGATCACGGCGTAAGGGGAGGAGAGATGCTTTTTGTCTGGAAGGGGAACGGCTGGTGGTTCCTCATCATCGTCATTGTCGCCGCGGTGCTTATGCTGCCGCTCGAACCTCTCCTCGCCGCCCTGGGCGACCATCTGCCTCTGTTCGAGGCCGCCATGGTCGCGGGGATCAGCGCCGCGGTCACCCTGGCTGTCGCATCATGGCTGGAGCGGCGCGACCGCAAGGCGGACAAGGACCTGAGCGCAAAGGACGCGCAGGCGCTTCATTCGCTGTGGTGGCTGTCGCTGACCAACTGGGGCTATCTGGCGACCATCGCGGCATCGGGTTTCTTTATCGCCGCCGCCCTGCCGATCAGCTATTGAGCCGCGCGGGCGCCGAAAATCGCCGAACCGACGCGGATTTCGGTCGATCCGAAGGCGATCGCTGTTTCGAAATCGTCGCTCATGCCCATGCTGAGCTGTGAAATGCCGTTGCGGTCCGCGATCTTTTTCAGCAGCGCGAAATAGGGACCGCGCGGGCCTTCGACCGGCGGAATGCACATCAGGCCGGCGACCGTCAGGCCGTAGGTTTCACGCGCCGCCCTGATGAAAGCGTCGGCCTCGCGCGGGGCGATACCGGCCTTCTGCGCCTCCTCGCCGATATTGACCTGGATGAGCAGTTGCGGCGAACGCCCCTGCTTCTGGATTTCGTCGGCGACGGCGCGGGCGATCTTGTCGCGGTCGATGGTTTCGATGGCGTCGAAGAAGGCGACGGCTTCCGCCGCCTTGTTGCTCTGCAAGGGGCCGATCAGCCGCAGTTCCAGGCCCGGATAGATGTCGCGCTTGCCCTCCCAGCGCTCATGCGCCTCCTGGACGCGGTTTTCACCAAAGCGGCGGTGGCCGGCCGCCAGAACCGGCTCTATCGCCGCCCATTCCTGGTTTTTCGAGACCGCTGTCAGGATAGCGCTGTCGATCGGACGTTCCGCGGCTTTCAGGGCCTTGTGCATCCGGCTGACGATCTTAAAATAGCCGTCGGCGGGGGAAGATTTGGCGGTAACGTGCGGCGATGACATACAAGACCCGCTTTCAATATCTGTTCGACAAGGCTCGGGACATAGCGCAGGTGCAGGGCGTTTTGAACCCGCCCGATCCGCGCCTGCCGCCACTTTTTTTCGTCAGCGATCCGAAACGGACGCCGCACCCCGAAGATATCGCCGCCCATCTGCCGCCAGGATGCGGGGTCATCTACCGGTCCTTCGGTGAAAGCCACGCGTTGCAGCGCGCCCGCCTGCTGCGCAAAATCGCCGACGACGACGGTCTGGTCCTGCTGATCGGCGAGGACGAGGCCCTGGCGCGTGAGGTCAGGGCCGATGGCGTCCATCTGCCGGAGCGGCATATGGACCGGGTACCTGGCCTGGCCGGCGATTTCCTGGTGACGGTGGCGTGCCATTCCCACGACGCCATACGGCGGCCGGAGATCCATTCCGCCCATGCGGTGCTTGTTTCGCCGGTCTTTGCCAGCCGCAGCCCGTCGGCGGCCGGGATCGAGCCCCTGGGTGTCAAGGGGGTGCGCGCACTGGTCGACGCCAGTCCTGTGCCGGTCTACGGTCTGGGCGGAATCAGCTGCGATACGATCGGGATGTTGAAAACCAGCGGCCTGTCGGGCGTCGCTGCCGTCGATGCGTTCAGTCTGGCCGATTAGAACTTGAAGGTGGTCTCGAGGCGGACGCGCGGATGCGCCGTATTGGCCTGGGCAGCCGAGCTGGGCTCCGGCTTGAAGGCTTCGGTCTTTTCGCCGAAACCGACTGTGCCGCCGACACGCAAGGACGGCGACAACTTGTAGAAGGCGCCGGCGTCGACATCGTTAAAGCCTGACGGACGCGATTCCGGCTGGTTGACGTCGAATTTCAGGCCCCATTTGCCCTTGAGATCGAACTGATAGATCTTGGACTTGCTGAAGGTCGTCGTCTGGTCGCTGATGTACGAATCGCTGACCGAAAAGGGCGTCAGCGCAACGACGTCCGCCGCCTGCGTACGTGCCTTGGATTGGCCTGACGTAACCGCCCATGCCGGAGCGCTTCCGGCCATGGCCAGAATCGCTGTGCACAGAGCGATGGTTACAAAGGGCTTCATCCGTTTTCAGTCTTAACTCGGTGGCGAATAAAAATATACGCGACAAGCTCTAAAACTTCGGAAATTGCCCTGGTGCCCCCAAAGCGCATTCCCAAAGACCGTAGCCGTCAGCCGTATAAGTTTACACACCCATTCAGGCGTACTTATATCAAGATCGAATAAGACCGATCGGCGATCGGGTCAAACAGATATGGGGTGGCCTAGACCAATTTGCGATATTCCCCTTTCCGCTGTGTCCGTTCGGACACGGATTCTGTCATCTTACCGTTATAGTTCTGCAAAATTCACATGTTAACAAAGCTTTACGTTAAGACAGGTTAAGGGCCGCCACGGCGGAATTCTTGTCAAGGGTTGCAGATTTTCCATACCGGGCCGCAGTTTTTCGAGCGCGAAACGCGCATGGCAAACTTCGCGAAGTTTGGACTTAAATTTGCCGGACTGTTGCGATTGATGTAAACGAACTCTTGTCACCCCCCTTAGTCTGCATGCTATAGAGGTCGGCCAAGAGGCGGCGATAATTTTGAAGACTCCCGGCAAAACGCAGTGGAAACAGGGGTCTCGACAGAGATGCGGAGTGATCATTCGATGACGACTATGCGACGTTCGGCCCTGGTCCTGGGGGCTTTGGCCGCGACCCTCGCTTTGGGCGCCTGCGCAGGTCACGCGCAAAAGACCGATACCGCGTCGGCTTACAAGACTCCTGCGGCCGAAGACGACAAGATCTCGATCGGCAAGCTTTTCGGTGGCGGTGGTCCGAAGAAGTCGAATGTCACGGAACAGGCCGGCATCGGCGTCAATGCCTATCTGTGGCGCGCCTCGCTCGACACCATTTCCTTCATGCCACTGACCTCGGCCGACCCGTGGGGCGGCGTGATCATTTCCGACTGGTACGCCAATCCGCAAAAGCCGGACGAGCGTTTCAAGACGACAATTTACATCCTCGACTCGCGCCTGCGCGCCGACGCCCTCAACGTTTCGGTCTACAAGCAGGTCCAGGTGAACGGCCAGTGGCAGGATGCCGATGTTTCGCAGCAGACCCAGCTCGACATCGAAAACGCCATCCTGACGCGCGCTCGCGAACTGCGCCTGTCGAACGTCAAGAACTAAGCGGTTTATCATCGCAAAGACAAAGGCCGCCGGGTTCCGGCGGCCTTTTTTTAAATCCTTGAAATGATCCGGCGCATCGCCTCAGGCAGCGAAGCGGTAGGGCAACCAAAAAGCGGCGCGCCCGCTCTAAATGCGTGAGATAAGGCGGTGCATCGGCCGCCGCGCCGCGCCGGGCACGCGGTTAAGCTTGATCAGGCCCTCTGGCTCGCCCCACAGGTCGTAGGCGTCGGCGCGCGTCACCTTGGCCTTGACCAGGTCGCCGGGCTTCAGGCCGGTAAAGCCCTTCAGGAAGATATGGCCGTCGATTTCCGGGGCATCGCCGCGCGTGCGGGCAATGGCCGTGCCGTCGTTGCGGATATCGTCGACCAGCGCTTCTTCGATACGGCCGACCTTGGCCTCGAGTTTCTGTGCCGAGATGCGCGAGGCCACCGCCATAAAGCGCGCCAGCCGGTCCTGCTTGACCGCTTCCGGCACATGGTCGGGCAGAAGCCTGGCGGCCGCGCCTTCGACGTTTTCATAAGCAAAGGCGCCGACGCGGTCGATTTTCGCCGCTTCCAGCCAGTCGAGCAGGAAGTTGAAATCGGCCTCGGTCTCGCCGGGGAAGCCGACGACGAAGGTGGAGCGCAAGGTGATGTCCGGGCAGATTTCGCGCCAGGATTCGATGCGCTGCAGCGTCTTGTCCTGGTTGCCGGGACGGCGCATGGCCTTCAAAATCTTGGGGCTGGCGTGCTGGAAGGGGATGTCGAGATAGGGCAGGATCTTGCCTTCCGCCATCAGCGGAATAACGCCGTTCACGTGCGGGTAGGGATAGACGTAGTGCATGCGCACCCAGATGCCGAGCTCGCCCAGACCCCGCGCCAGATCCTCGAACGAGGCTGGCCAATTCTGGCCGCGCCATTCGCTTTGCGCGTATTTGATGTCCAGCCCATAGGCCGATGTGTCCTGGCTGACAACCAGCAGTTCCTTGACGCCCGATTTCGCCAGGGTCTCGGCTTCGCGCAGCACCTCGGCAACCGGCCGCGACGCCAGGTCGCCGCGCAGGGACGGAATGATGCAGAAGGAACAGCGGTGGTCGCAGCCTTCGGAAATCTTCAGATACGCATAATGCTTCGGCGTCAGGCGCACGCCCGGATCGCTTTCGGGAACCAGCGGGCGGAACGGATCGGGTTTGGGGGGCACGATATTGTGCACGGCGTCCATCACCGCATCGTACTGATGCGCACCGGTGATCGCCGCGACATTGGGAAAGCGCGCGCGGATCAGGTCGGCTTCGGAACCCATGCAGCCGGTGACGACGACCTTGCCATTCTCTGCCAGGGCCTCGCCGATGGCGTTCAGGCTCTCTTCCTTGGCGGAATCGAGAAAACCGCAGGTGTTGACGACCACAACGTCGGCGCCGGCATAGTTGGCGGCCGTGGAATAGCCTTCACCGCGCAGGCGCGTGAGAATCCGTTCGGAATCGACCAGGGCCTTGGGGCAGCCCAGGGATACAAAACCGACCTTCGGGGCATCGGGCTTCAAAACGGCATCACTCATAAAGATAGAACTTGCTTTTCCATGGGGGAATGGGATTAAGGCTCCCCATACCGAATATTGACGCCGGGCGGAAGCTATTCCCGACACAGATAGTCAGGAAATATCCGCCCACAATGACTTAAAGGGCCTTTTCATGCTGCTATTCGCCGATACCGCCGACACCAAGGTCCTGGCCGAACTGAACGAGACCGGCCTGATCGACGGCGTGACGACCAATCCGACGATCATCGCCAAGTCGGGCCGCAACATGTTCGAAGTGATCAAGGAGATCTGCGAGCTGATCGAAGGTCCGATCTCGGCCGAGGTCGCGGCCACCGACGCCGCCACCATGATCAAGGAAGGCGAAAAGCTGGCGACCATCGCGTCGAACGTCGTGATCAAGGTGCCGCTGACGCTGGAAGGCCTGAAGGCGACCAAGGCGCTGTCGAGCCAGGGCCTGATGACCAATGTCACCCTGTGCTTCTCGGTCAATCAGGCGCTGCTGGCCGCCAAGGCCGGTGCGACCTTCGTATCCCCCTTTGTCGGCCGTCTCGACGACCAGGGCGCCGACGGCATGCAGCTGATCCACGACATCCGCACACTCTACGACAACTATGATTTCGACACCGAAATCCTGGCGGCAAGCTTGCGCAATCCCGCCCACGTCGCCCAGGCCGCCCTGGCCGGCGCCGACTGCGCCACCCTGCCGCCGCAGACCTTCAAGGACATGTTCAAGCATCCGCTGACCGACAAGGGCCTCGAAACCTTCCTGTCGGACTGGGCGAAGACCGGCCAGACCATTCTCTAAAAACAAAGGCCCGGTGAAAACCGGGCCTTTCCTTTATGCGTTGATGGCCTGAAGGCCCAGCTTCGTCGCTTCGGTGCGCAACGACTTCTGCGCCGCGCTGAAGCCGGGGGCGCCGCCACCGTCGGAATTATAGAGAATGGCGACCGTCAACCCGGTCTCGGGCACGCTGCGCAGGTGGCCGGTGAAGCCGTTGACCCGGCCGCCATGCGAGATGACCTTCAGGTCGTCTTCGGGCAGGGTGCCGATGCCCATGCCCAGGCCATATTCCATGGCCTCCGGGCCGCGGTGCTCATAGGCCGGCGTGCCGTTCTTCAGCAGGGTCGGGGTCGTCATGGCCATGACGCTCTGGGGCTTCAAGACCTTGCCGGTCAGCAGGGCCTTGTGCCACAGGCACAGGTCCTCGGTGGTCGACCGGATGGCGCCGGCGCCGCCAATGAAGCTGGGCGACACGGGCGGATTGAGATCGAAGCCGTGCGGCGCCCGGTAATTGGGCGTGTAGCCGGCGCAGACATTGGCCGTGGTGCAGGTCTTGTCGATCGTCGTGTTGGCCAGGCCGGCCGGCCGGAACAGATGCTGGTCGGCGAAATCGGCGAAGGCCAGCCCCGACACCTTCTCGACGACGATGCCCAGCAGCGCAAAGCCCGAATTGCTGTACAGCCACGACGTCCCCGGCTGGAAGCGGTACAGTGGCGTGCGGCTTTTGATGATGGGGATGAGTTCGTCGGCCGTATAGTCGCGCGTCTGCGCGGCCACCAGGATGTCATGGCTCTGGCCGTTGATATAGTCGGAAAGGCCGGCCGTATGGCTCAGCATCTGCCGTAGGGTGATATCGGCGGCGCGCGGGAAATCCGGCAGGAACCGCGCCAGGGGATCGTCGAGCTTCAGTTGGCCCTGCTCGGCCAGCAGCAGGATGGAGGCGGCCGTGAACTGCTTGGTGATCGAAGCCACGCGCGAACCGGTCGTCGGCGTCATTTCGGCGCCGGTCTCGACATTCGCCTGGCCGAACCCCTTGGAATAGAGCAGCGTCCCCTTGTGCATGACGCTCAGGCTCAGGCCCGGCGTAAGCTTGCGCCGGACCATGCCGTCGGCCAGGGTATCGAGCGACGGCCAGTCCCGGATATCGCGCGGAATGTCGGCGACAGCCAGTTTCTCGGGCGCGGCTTTGGGCGCCGCCTTGGGCTTCGACGCCATGCGGACGAACTGCGTGGCGCTGCCCGCCAGGCTTAACAGAACCAGTCCGGCCAGGCCCGTTTTCAGGGTCGTTCGCCGGGACACGATCCTCGGATCGAAACGGCCTTCGCCCCCCTGATCGTCATGCTCCGTCATCATACGCTACTACCTCGATAGACTGTCGTTACCCCCGAACCGCCGCCCAGGCGGAAGATGGATGTGCCGTCACCCGGCGATGGCGGCCGAAATATTGCCGACCACGGTCCGGACCTGTTTCTCGTCATCGCCCTCGGCCATGACGCGGATCAGCGGTTCGGTGCCGGAGGGCCTGACCAGGACGCGGCCGGACCCCTTCAGCATGGCCTCGCCCTCGCGAATCGCCTGCTTGACCGCATCGGATTCCAGGGGCGACGTGCCCGTGAAACGGACGTTTTTCAGAACCTGCGGCACCGTCTCGAACTGACGGCCCAACTGGCTCATGGTCTGGCCCGATTCCACCAGGACCGCCAGGACCTGGAGCGCGGCGATAAGGCCGTCGCCGGTCGTGGCGTGATCGCTCAGGATAACGTGGCCGGACTGTTCGCCACCCAGGTTGAAGCCGCCTTCGCGCATGCGTTCCATGACGTAGCGGTCGCCGACCTGGGTGCGGTGCAATTTCAGTTTACGCTGGTTAAGAAAACGTTCAAGTCCCAGGTTCGACATGACAGTGGCGACGATGCCGCCGCCTTTCAAGAGACCCTTGGCGGAAAGGTTGCTTGCGATGATCGCCATGATCTGGTCGCCGTCGACGATTTGTCCGTGTTCGTCGCAGATGACGACCCGGTCGGCGTCGCCGTCGAGCGCGATGCCGATATCGGCGCGCAGTTCCTTGACCTTCTCGGCCATGGCCTGCGGCTGGGTCGAGCCGCACTTTTCGTTGATGTTGATGCCGTCAGGCGTGACGCCGATCGAGAAGACTTCGGCGCCCAGTTCGTAAAGGGCCAGCGGCGCAACCTTGTAAGCCGCGCCGTTGGCGCAGTCGATGACGATGCGCAAGCCACCCAGTGTCAGATGGCGCGGAAAGCTGGCCTTGGCGATTTCGACGTAGCGCCACTGGGCGTCGTCGACGCGCTGGACGCGGCCCAGCTTGTGCGGTTCGGCAATGCCCTCCAGGATATTGCCGTCCATCCGCGCTTCGATGGCCAGTTCGACCTCGTCCGAGAGCTTATAGCCATCGGGACCGAACAGCTTGATACCGTTATCGGCAAAGGCATTGTGCGACGCGGATATCATCACGCCCAGGTCGGCGCGCATCGAGCGCGTCATCATGGCGACGCCAGGGGTGGGCAGGGGGCCGAACAGGCGCACATCCATGCCGACGCTGGTGAAGCCGGCGACCAGGGCCGGCTCGATCATATAACCGGAAAGACGCGTGTCCTTGCCGATGACCACCAGGTGCCGGCGGTCGGTTTCGGACATGAACATCTTGCCCGCCGCCATGCCGACGCGGTACGCGACTTCGGCCGTCATCGGAAAGGTGTTGGCGCGGCCGCGGATGCCGTCGGTGCCGAAATATTTTCTTTGGTTGGGCGTGGCGCTCATCAAGGACTCAACGAATTGGTATTATTCGGAAAAAGCAGAAAATGCGTCTGCCCGCTTATAATCGACGCGGCGATTCCCTTGCAGTCACATCTTCGTGCCTATTGTTACGGCAGCATGGTTAAGAACTGATTTTCCCGGGCCTTGGCAAGGGCCATGAAATGTTTGGTCACGGCAATTTACGTGTCATCCACAACCGCTCTGCTATGAGGGCGAAAAGCAACGCTCCCAGCGCAAGGATATAGGACCACATGTGCGGCATTATCGGCATTATCGGCAATTCTGACGTCGCGCCCCGCCTGCTGGAATCGCTGCGGCGGCTGGAATACCGCGGCTATGACTCGGCGGGTATCGCCGTGCAGACCGCGAACGGCCCCGAACGCCGCCGCGCCGAGGGCAAGATCCGCAACCTCGAAGCCGTGATCGCCGAACAGCCCCTGCCGGGCGTCGTCGGCATCGGCCACACGCGCTGGGCGACGCACGGCGCCCCCAGCGTGCGCAATGCCCACCCGCACAGTTTCGGGAAGGTAACGCTGGTCCACAACGGCATTATCGAAAATTTCGCCGAGCTTAAGGCGGACCTGAAGGACAAGGGCCACGTCTTCGAATCCGACACCGATACCGAGGTCATCGCGCACCTGCTCGACGAAGCGCTCGAAGGCGGCCAATCCCTGAAGGACGCCTTCAGGCGCGTGCTCGACCGCCTGCACGGCGCCTACGCCCTGGCCATCCTGGTCGCGGGCGAAACCGAAACCATTCTCGGCGCGCGGCGCGGCTCGCCCCTGGTCATCGGCTGGGGCGAAGGCGACGAAATGTTCCTGGGGTCGGACGCGCTTGCCGTCGGTCCCTTTACCCAGCGCGTCACCTATCTCGAAGAAGGCGACTGGGTCGTCCTTACGCGTGGAGCGGCGCAAACCTTCGATGCCGGCGGATTCCTGGTCAATCGTCCGTTGACGACCGTGTCCGCCTCGGCGGCGCTGGTCGAAAAAGGCTCGTACCGTCACTTCATGGAAAAGGAGGTGCACGAGCAGCCGGACAGTTGCCAGCGCACGCTGTCGGCCTATCTCGATCCGGTGGCTGGCGAGGTTCGCGCCGACATCAAGGCCGCCGTCGACTTCAGCCAGATCGTCCGCGTACAGATTATTGCCTGCGGCACGGCCTATTATGCCGGGTCCGTCGCGCGCTATGCCTTCGAAAAGCTGGCCGGCCTGCCCGTCGATGTCGAGGTCGCCTCGGAATTCCGCTACCGCAGCCCGGCCATGATGCCGGGAACCCTGGCCGTTGCCGTGTCGCAGTCGGGGGAAACCGCCGATACGCTTGCGGCGCTGCGCTGGTGCAAGGATGAGGGCCTGAAGACGGCGGCCGTGGTCAACGTCCACTCTTCGACCATGGCGCGCGAAGCCGACCTGATGTGGCCGACCCATGCCGGGCCGGAAATCGGCGTCGCCTCGACCAAGGCCTTTACGGCGCAGCTGTCGGCGCTCCTCTCGCTGGCGGTGTGTGCGGCGCGGCAGCGCGGACGGATCACGGCGCACGAAGAAGCCCACCTCGTCCAGGTTTTGCTTGAATCGCCGGGCCTGATCAGCCAGGCGCTCGGCATGGACGGCGACATCGTCCGCATCACGCACAATCTGGCCAAGGCGCGCGACGTCATCTATCTCGGCCGCGGCGACATGTATCCGCTGGCGCTGGAGGGTGCGCTCAAGCTCAAGGAAATCAGCTATATCCACGCCGAAGGCTATGCCGCCGGCGAGCTGAAACACGGACCGATCGCCCTGATCGACGAAAACACGCCGGTGGTCGTCATCGCGCCCGACGACGCCCTGTTCGAAAAGACGGCGTCGAACGTTCAGGAGGTCGCGGCGCGCGGTGGCCGGGTGATCATGATCACGGACGCGCCGGAAAAGGTGCCGGCCCTGTCGCAGGACGCCGCCCGGACCCTGACGGTGGTCAAGGCCCCGGCCTGCGACCCGTTCATCGCGCCGCTTGTCTATTCGGTGCCGATCCAGCTGCTGGCTTACCATACGGCCGTGCACAAGGGCACCGATGTCGACCAGCCGCGCAACCTGGCAAAATCCGTGACGGTGGAATAGCCGACGACGAAGCCCGGCGAACTATCTGTAATCTTTAGATAAGGCTCCGTTCGAACCGGCTTCGAACGGAGCTTTTTTGTTTCCGGCGACGAGCCCAAAACGCGGCGCAATCAAAAACAAGTTTGAAAAATAAACTTGTTGATATATACGTCGCCGTATCGGGCACGGCGCTTTGGCAGTGCCGCGGTTCTCAACAGGAGACACGTCAATGCGCGAATCGTCTGCTTCGCCGGCCCAGCGCTGGCATGAACTGGATGCGGTCAGGGCCTTCGCCCTGCTGCTGGGTGTGGCCCTGCATGGCGTCATGTCGTTTATGACCCCGCGCATCTGGATCGTCGCCGATGCGGCGACCGATCCGGGCTTCAACATCGCGTTCTACGTCATTCATATATTCCGTATGGTGACCTTCTTCGTCTTGGCCGGCTTTTTTGCCCGCATGATCCTGCAAAAGCGCGGCCTGGGCGGCTTCATCGCCAATCGCCTGAAGCGCATTGCCTTGCCGCTGGTCGTCTTCTGGCCGCTGATCATGGCCGCGATCGTCGCCATCATGATCATTGCCAACGCGCCCGCGCCCGGCTCCGCCGCGGCAGCGCCTCCGCCGCCGCCGCCGGCGTTCAACGACCATACCTTCCCGCTGACGCACCTGTGGTTCCTCTACGCCTTGCTGCTGCTGTATGCCGGTGCGATTGTCGTCAAGGTCGTGACCGATATCCTGCACATCGGCGGGGCCTTGGGCCGGATGCTGGACAGTGTCGTTGCGGGCCTTATGCGCACCGATCTGATCTCGGCCGTCCTGATCCTGCCGACCGCGGCCGCCTTCTATCTCAGCAGCAACTGGATGATGTGGTTCGGCGTGGCGACGCCTGATACCGGTCTCTACCCTAACGCGGCCGCCGCCGCCGCTTTCACCACCGCCTTCGCCTTCGGCTGGTGGCTCAACCGCCGCGGCGACCTGATTGACCATATGGCAAAACGGTTCTGGCTCCATGGCATCAGCGCCGCCATCGGCACCTGGTGGTGCGTCAATCTGGCTGGCACATCACCGGTCCTGACGCCGGTGGCCGGCCATGATCACCCGATCTATTGCCTGCTGTATCCGTTGACGACCTGGTCGTGGACCTTTTTCCTCATCGGCGTCGCGCGGCGTTTCATGACCCGGGAAAACTGCGTTTCGCGCTACCTGGCGGATGCGTCCTACTGGGTGTTCATCGTCCACGTTCCCATCCTGCTGGTCCTGCAGGACCTGGTCAAGGACCTGGCGTGGTCACCCGAGGCCAAGGCGCCGCTGGTGCTGGCAGGCACCTTCTCCCTCGCCATTGTCAGCTATCAGATCCTTGTCCGTCACACGATTGTCGGCTGGCTGCTCAACGGCCGCCGCCGCAAGGACAAGGCTGTTGCCGCCGCGCGTCCTGTCACGGCCTGAACTCCGCCCGCTCAATGCAGCCAGACATCCGGGGCCGCGGTAATCTTCGCCGGCCCCGGATGCACGGTCACCAGCATGATCTGCGGCGGCGCGTTGAAGCGGGCCGGTATGCCGCTCGATCCCAGGCCCCGCGTCACGATCAGGACGCGGTTGCCGATAACGGTTCCGCCCCTGGCGGTGTCGTTGGTGTGACGGCAGACGGTGACCGGCGCGCCGATCAGCGGAAATCGCACCTGGCCGCCGTGGCTGTGGCCCGACATCTGGATGCCGGTCTTGTTGGACGTCCAATCGAACAGACCGGGATTATGCGTCAGCGCAATGGTCGCCGCCCCTTTCGACGCCTGCGCTTCGGTTCCCGGAAAGTCGGGATGTTGAGTCTGGCCGTCCTCTATCCCTAATATCCATACATCGCCGTCCGGCCGGCCGATCCGCGCCGCCTTGTTTTCCAGGAATTGCACGTGCGTCGTCGCAAGAATTTTCCGGACGGTGTCGCAGTCCCACCAGCAGTCGTGATTGCCCATGATCGCATAGACGCCATATCTGGCTTCGAAGGCGCCAAGTGTGCGCAGGCCTTCTTCATCGAGCGCGATTTCCTTTGGCGACCGCATGGGGCGCACGCCGAATTCCTTGCGGCCCTTGAACAGGTCGCCGCCGATATAGTCACCGGCCAGAAGCACGACATCGGGATGCATGGCCTTGACCCGGGCGGCGATGGCCCGGACACGCGCCGGGGTCATATGCAGATCGTCCATATGCAAATCGGAGAGCAGAACGACCCGCAGGGGCGCGGTGTTTTGCGGCCAGGACGGCGTGGCGACGTCGAGTTGTGTAAGGGTCAGGCTCTCCGGCTCGAACCAGAAGGCCACGGCTGCCGCCCAGGCCAGCAGGACGCCGGCAATCCCCCAGATGATCTTCCCCCTGCTCATGCCATGGCCATAGCACGGTTCTGTGAGATGAAAAAGGCAACTTATGGGTTGTGCTTTGTCGCGCAGAGGCCTAAGAAAGCGCAACCAGGGAGTTGCCAATGATCGACCGTATCGAAAAGACCATCGTGCTGAAAGCGCCGCTGGAAAAGGTATGGCGCGCCATTTCGGATTCGTCACAGTTCGGCAGCTGGTTCGGCATGAAGCTCGACGGGCCTTTTGTCGCGGGCCGGGAGATCACAGGCGCCATTGCGCCCACGACGGTCAATCCCGACATCGCCAAAATGCAGGAACCCTATGCCGGCAAGCCGGTCCGGCTGCGTATCGAAATGATCGAGCCCATGACGCGGTTTGCCTTCGGCTGGCACCCTTACGCAATTGATCCGGACGCGGACTATTCTGGCGAGCCGATGACGCTGGTGACCTTTGCTCTCTCCGAAACCGAAGGCGGAACGCGGCTTGTCCTGACCGAGACCGGCTTCGAAAACCTGCCCGAACACCGCCGCGCCGAGGCGTTCAAGATGAATGATGGCGGCTGGACGGCGCAGATGGGGCTGATCGAGGCTTACCTTGCACGTTGACGTCTTCGCCGCGCTGGGCGACGAGACGCGCCTTGGCCTGATCGCGCGTCTCAGCGAAAACGGGCCGGTGTCGATCGTGCGCCTGAGCGCCGGCACCGGCATGACGCGCCAGGCGGTAACCAAGCACCTCAAAGTGCTTGGTCATGCCAACTTGGTGCGCCACCGCCGTCACGGCCGTGAAACCCTGTGGGAAATAGAGCCCGAGGGCTTCGATACGGCGCGCGCCTTCATCGATGCGATGTCGCGGCGATGGGAGGCGCGCCTCGAGGCCCTCCGGAATTTCGTGGAGGATTAGGCTTCGTTGCCTTGCTTGGTGCCTCGGTGTTGGCGAAGCAGACGGATTCCTCCAAATTTCATCAAATAATTCAATTTTTTAATTCCTTCCTGTTTACGGGGAAGGTGGCTGGATCGGCGTCAAGCCGAGCCAGACGGAAGGGGCGGTGCGCGGGTGCGAAAAGCCGCGCCGTTTCGTCAGAAGCTAGGTCAGCTGTCTCAACGCCTTTGCCGCTGCGACCATATTGACCAGGGCCGGCCTGACCTCGTCCCACTTGCGCGTCTTCAATCCGCAATCGGGATTGATCCACAGCTGGACGTCGTCGAGGCGTTGCCGTGCCAGCGTCATCAGTTCCGTAATCTCATCGACCCCCGGCACGCGCGGGCTATGGATGTCATAGACGCCCGGTCCGATCTCGTTAGGGTATTTTTTCGATCCGAACACGTCGAGCAGTTCCATCTTGGACCGCGAAGTCTCGATCGAGATGACGTCGGCGTCCATGGCGGCGATCGCGTCCATGATGTCGTTGAATTCGGAATAGCACATGTGGGTGTGGATCTGGGTCTCATCCGCCACGCCCGAGGCGCACAGGCGGAAGCTTTCGACGGCCCAGTCGAGATAGGCCTGCCAGTCCCGGCGGCGCAAGGGCAGCCCTTCGCGCAGGGCGGCTTCGTCGATCTGGATCATGGTGGCCCCCGCAGCTTCGAGGTCGGCGACCTCGTCGCGGATGGCCAGGGCGATCTGACGGCAGCTTTCGGACCGCGGCTGGTCGTCGCGGACGAACGACCAGTTGAGGATAGTGACCGGCCCGGTCAGCATCCCCTTGACGGGTTTGTCCGTCAGGCCTTGCGCGAACCACCACCATTTGACCGTCATGGCTTCGGGCCGGGATACATCGCCGAACAGGATCGGCGGGCGCACGCAGCGCGAACCGTAGGACTGCACCCAGCCGTGCCGGGTAAAGGCGAAGCCGGAAAGCCGTTCGCCGAAATACTGCACCATGTCGTTGCGCTCGAATTCGCCGTGCACCAGCACGTCGAGCCCGATCTCTTCCTGCCATGCGATGGTGCGCGCGGTCTCCGTCTTGAGAAAGGCTTCATAGGCGGCGTCGCTCAGTTCGCCCCTTGCATGGGCCGACCGGGCCTTGCGGACTTCGGCGGTCTGCGGGAAAGAGCCGATGGTCGTGGTCGGAAAAGCGGGCAGGGCGAACCGCGCCCGCTGGAGGTTCGCACGCACCGCGAAGGCGCTTTTGCGCCGTATGTCGGCGCCGGTCAGCGCGGCCAGGCGCGCGGCAACGGCCCGGTCGTGGATTTTCGGAGCGGTGCGGCGGGCGGTAACCGCCTGGGTTGCCTCGTCGAGCAACGGCAGGCTCGATACGATGTCCTCGCGGCCGCCACGCAGGGTGCCGGCGATCGTCGACAGTTCGCCCATCTTCTGCACGGAAAAGGCCAGCCACGAGCGGACATCGATATCCAGCGCGTCTTCCAGGTCGAGATCGACCGGGACGTGCAGCAGCGAGCACGATGGCGCGATCTGGAACCGGTCCTTGCCATGTGCCGCGATGACGGGCTCAAGCTTATCGACGATCGCCGCCAGATCGGCCCGCCAGATATTGCGTCCGTCGATCACGCCCAGCGACAGGACCAACTCGCCCGGCGCGCGGTCGAGTACAGGACGCAATTGCTGCGGATGGCGCACCAGGTCGATATGCAGACCCGCGACCGGCAACGACACGGCCGTATCGAGGTTTTCCTCGAGCCCGCCGAAATAGCTGGCGACCATGATCTTCAATCCCGGGACCCGTTCGGCGAAGGCCGCATAAGCTGTCTTCAGCGCCGCCGTGACCGCGGGATTGCCGTCGAGGACCAGCACCGGTTCGTCCAGTTGCACCCAGTCGGCGCCGGCGTCGCGCAGGCGCACCAGGATATCGACATAGACCGGCACCAGACGATCGATCAGCGACAACGGATCGAAGCCCTCATCCGCGCTCTTGCCCAGCTTGAGGAAGGTTACCGGCCCGACCAGAACGGGCCGCGTATGATAGCCCAGCCGCCGGGCTTCAAGGAATTCATCCAGCGGCTTGAACGAGGTCAGGTGGAAAGCCTGATCGCGCGAAAATTCCGGCACCATGTAGTGATAGTTGGTGTCGAACCACTTGGTCATTTCCTGCGCCGGCACGCCGTTATCATGGTGAGCATGGCCGTGTTCGCAGCGTTCCGCATGGCCGGTTTGCGAGCCGCGCGCCATGGCGAAATAGGTGTCGAGATCGGCCCGCGTTCCGTAGACAGCGGGAATGGCGCCGACCATAAAGCTGGTATCCAGCACCTGATCGTAGAGCGAAAAATCGTTCGACGGAATGATATCGACGCCGCGTGCTTTTTGCCGCGCCCAGTTGGCGGCCCTGAGATCGCGGGCTGTCTGCATGAGCGCCGTCTGATCGGTCTTGCCGGACCAGTAGGATTCGAGGGCGAATTTCAGTTCCCGCTTGAGGCCGATGCGCGGCGTGCCGAGCGTGGCGACGGGCAATTTGATGTTTGACACTTTGGTCCCCGTAATGATCGGCCGGGGAGTTCCAGGCACACGCCCGCGATCACGATCCGTATACGGATCGAAACGAAGACGCAGCCCGTGGCCCACCGCCCGGGATGGATATGCGGTCGCAGGCAGGTCTCCTGGCTTCGCGGGTCACAGACCCTTGTCCGCCTTCTCGGGGATTTCCCAATGGCATGATGGACAAAGGTCTCGCCGCTTACAGTTGCGGGGGCAGCGCCGGCCTTGCACCGGCTTCCCTCTTGGCCGTGCTGCGGACAGCACGGAACCTCGACCCTTTCACTATGGAACGGGTAGTGGTGGGAGTCAATAAAGATATAAAGATATCTTTATATGATTATATCACTCTTCTTCGCTGCCGTTCGGTTTGTAGACGATGGCGCGGTGTTGCGGCGCCAGCGCGGCCAGCAGCCGGTTCTGCGCGGCAAACGGCACATGGTTCTTGTCCATCGCCTTTTGCAGGTCTTCGACAAGGGCGTTGAAGTCGCCTTCGTGGATGCCGAGCTTAGCGTGCGAGGTGGCCATGTCCTTGCCGGTATAGGTGCAGCCGCCGTTCAGGATCTGGCAGAACTGCTCAACCAGCATGTCCTTGATATGGGGGATCTTCTTGGCTTCGAAAAAGCCGTTGATGCGCCTGTCGGCCAGGACGAAGACGAACAGGTCGTCGGTTATGCGGACCAGGCCGTCATGGCCGCCGAACGTCTTGAACAGATGGTCGTCGCGGGCGATGACCGGCGCGTCTGGCGGCGGGGTTTCCGCGTGGACCGGCGCCGTGACGAGCAGCAGGCCGCCGACGGCAAGACCTGCGGGGATACGTAAAATGCGCATGGGGAATTCCTGATCAGAAGCCGGCTTGCAGCGAAGCGTAAAGGCCGCCCTGGCGGCGCGTGACGATATTGCCGAGGTCGACATAGGCGACGGTCAGCGACAGGTGCTTGCAGACGGCGTAGGCGACAAAGGCGTCGTAGGCCGCGCCTTCGTGCGCCACGGCCAGGTTATCGGGCTTGGTGCGCACCTCGGCGCCGACCGCCAGGCGTTTGCTGAGAAGATAGGCCGCCGACGCTTCGAATTCGGTGTGGTATCGGTCGTCGATGCCGCCGAAGCCGAGGATACCGTACTGATTGGCCTTGGTCCGGCGCACCGTGGCATTGAGCAGCAGGCCCTGCGCCAGGAACAGCTTGGTGGCGCTGACATAGAGGTCCGTGCCCTTGCCGCTTCGCGCGCCGAGCGCGGTTACCAGGCCCGCCTTGTCGTTCGACTTGTATTGCACGCCCGCCGAAATCTGCGGCAGCCACCGGTCCTGATCGAGCACGGCATCGCCTGTCAGGCGCACCTTGGCGCCCAGGGTCGTCTGGTTGATCGTGTAGCCGTATCCCAGCCCGAGCGCGGCCCCCACGGCTTGCGTGTCGAACGACTGGCGCGATGCCGTCAGCTCCACGCGGTTATCGACGCTGAACAGCACCCCCCTCGACGTTATCTTGTAATCTGTGGTGCTGATTTCGGTGTAATAGGCATTGCCGCCGAACTGGCCTTCGCTGTCGTTGCCGCCGATGACCGCCCACGGTGTCAGGCCGCCGCCGGCCGCGCCTTCGACCTGCGAAACGCCGCCGGTCAACAGCAGCTTGCCGCCCGTCGCAGGTACCGACTGGGCTTGGGCAAGCGCTGGTGTCAGCAGCATCACGGCCGCCAGCCATGCCCCAGTTATAAGGGATTTCATTAAATCACTCTTTGCAAAAACAAGGTGTTCCCTCGGCAATATGGCAGATACCGATTAAGGACAGGTATGTGACCGGCACACCATTCGACGCACATTTCTTTCACATTGCGCAAAAATTTCCGAAAAAAGCACATTTCGCGGGATGACAAACGACGAAACATCGGCCATATGACGGCCCTCCCGCTTTTGTTCCGCAAGGCCCTTCCGTTATGCGCGACTTCTACCGTATCCGCCGCCTGCCTCCTTACGTTTTCGAACAGGTCAACAAGGTCAAGGCCAGGCTGCGTGCGGAAGGCATCGACGTCATCGATTTCGGCATGGGCAATCCCGACATGCCGACGGCGCCGCACATCGTCGACAAGCTGATCGAGACCGTAAAGAAGCCCAAGACGCACGGCTATTCCGTGTCGAAGGGTGTGCAAGGCCTGCGCAAGGCCATGGCCGGCTATTACGACCGCCGCTATGGCGTAAAACTCGATCCCGATACCGAAGTCGTGGCGACCCTGGGTTCCAAGGAAGGCTTCGCCAACCTTGCCATGGCGATCACTGCGCCCGGTGACACGGTCATTTGTCCGAACCCGGCCTATCCCATCCACGCCTTCGGTTTCCTGATGGCCGGCGGCGTCATCCGCCACGTTCCGGCCCTGTCGCCGGAACAGTATCTGGCCGGCATCGACAAGGCGGTCAGGCATTCGGTGCCGACGCCCTCGGTCATGATCGTGTCGTATCCGTCCAACCCGACGGCGCAATGGGTCGATCTCGACTTCTACCGGGAGGTCATCCACCTGGCGCGGAAACACGACCTGCTGGTGCTTTCCGACATCGCCTATTCCGAAATCTATTTCGACGGCAATCCACCGCCGTCGCTGCTTCAGGTCGACGGCGCCAGGGAACGCTCGGTCGAGATCAATTCGCTGTCCAAGACCTACGCCATGGCCGGCTGGCGCATCGGCATGGTGGTCGGCAACGCCGAAATCTGCGCGGCCCTGGCGCGGGTAAAATCCTATCTCGACTACGGCGGCTTCGCGCCGATCCAGGTAGCGGCGGCGGCCGCGCTCAATGGTCCGCAGGACAATGTCGCCGAGATTCGCGCCACCTATAAGTCGCGCCGCGACGTTCTCATCGACTCGATGAAGCGTGCCGGCTGGGACATCCCGCCGCCACCGGCCTCCATGTTCGCCTGGGCGAAGATTCCGCCGAAGTTCGAGCATATGGGCTCCATCGACTTCGCCAAGCTCCTGATCGAGGAAGCGCATGTGGCGGTGGCGCCCGGTCTGGGCTTCGGCGAATACGGCGAAGGCTATGTCCGCATCGGTCTGGTCGAAAACGAGCATCGCATCCGCCAGGCGGCGCGCAATGTTAAAAAGCTCCTTCAGCCGGACTCGAAACCTGAACCCAAAAAGACCGAAAAAGTCGCCTGATCCCGTCCGTTCACGGAAAAATTCGCGCGATTGACGTTTTCGCGACAATCGCGCCACACCCCTTGCATGTCGAGCCCCGGCCGTGCTTAGGCTTTGACAACCGGTCCAAATTGCGCTTCACTTTGCTGATTGTTGCAGTGCACACGTTTTTGCACGAACTTGACAATGTTTGCGCGGACTTCACATCGACGGCTTTAGGGCCCGGCCCTATCCCTGTCCGGTGTCGTCTCAGACAATTGAGGTGTAGCGTGGTCAGTGTTGAATTTAACATGGATTCGCCTTCGGAACAGGATGCGTTCCTGGGCGCGTTTTTCAAATTCGTCGAAGCCGCGTCCATTCAGAACACCGACTCGATTTCCGTCCGCGCCGACACCCATGGCGCCACCCAGGTCAAGGTCGTAACCTTCGAAGACGACGTACAGGCCGATCAGTTCCGCACCTACTGGACGCAACGCCGCCGCTGGCTGGGGCTCTAGAGCATTTCCCGATCAAAATGACTGATATCCGGCTTTGATGAAGTATTTTCT
>CAKZJB010000024.1 GCA_936940865.1 uncultured Asticcacaulis sp.
GGTCCTTGAAGCGATAGTCGAGGCGCGCCTGCAGCGCTTCGATCGCCTTTTGCCGGGGATTCGTGACACGGGTTGTCATGGCGTGCGTTTACAGCACGGACTCCGATACGAAAAGGGCAATTGTGTAACTGTCTGTGGCGTAGGTTTTAAGAGGTCCACAGATTACACAGATTTCACAGATTTTCGAGCGTGTACTGACGACCTTCGAATTCGGGAAGTCGCAAAGCGACTTCAGGCAGTTTCAACAATCGCGCTCCGAACCCCCGGAATAATCTGTGAAATCTGTGTAATCTGTGGATATACCTTTTACTGGACGCCCTTGAAGAAGCGGTCCCACTTGAAGTTCAGCCAGGTCCACGGCTTCCAGATCGAGGAACCTTCCTTCCACGACATCAGGATGAAGACGGCGCGGCCTTCCAGGTTTTCCTCAGGGACGAAACCGACGCCCGGCTCGGTCGGATCGTCCGGCGAGAAGCGGCTGTCGAGCGAGTTGTCGCGATTGTCGCCCATGACGAAATAGTGGCCCATGGGAACGGTGAATTCTTCTGTGTCGTCGGCGCGGCCGTCCTGGACCATGTCCTGCATCAGGTGCGTGCGGCCGTCCGGCAGGAATTCGCGCTGCAGCGTCGCCTGGCCGCCCGGACCGTCTTCGGCGGCAACCGAACCCATGACGGTGAACGGCACGGCCTGGCCGTTGATATAGAGCTGATCGTGGCGGACCTGGACGCGGTCGCCCGGCAGGCCGATGACGCGCTTGATGTAGTCGACCTTGGGGTTCGAAGGCAGCTTGAAGACGACGACGTCACCGCGCGTGGCCTGATGGTTGAACATGCGGCCCTTGATGATCGGCAGGGCGATCGGCAGCGAATATTTCGAGATGCCGTAGTTCCACTTCGACACGATGATATAGTCGCCCTGGTAGAAGTTGGGCTCCATCGAGGCCGAAGGGATGGTGAAGGGCTGGAAAAGTATCGTACGCAGGATCAGGACCAGCGCCAGGGCAATGGCGACGACGCCGACGATTTCCTTGGCCTCGTTGACGGCGGCCTGGCGTGCATCGACCGGTGTTTCCGCGGCATCATCGGTGGCGATGGCGTCGACCGGGGGCGCGGCTTCGGCGCGGGCCGCGGACGCGATGGCGTCGCTGGTTTCGTTGCTCGGTGTCGTCATGTTTCGTTCAAGCCCCGTCTGACCTGTTTGTAACGCGTGCCTGTGGGGCACCCCCTTGATCGTGCATTCAGCACGTAAAGCCACATTATGGCAAGGGCAAGTCGGATTTTTGACATGGCCTGCCTTGGTGGGTTGACTTTCTGTAAGGTTTCTAAAGGGCTTCGATCACGGCATAGGCCGTCGCATACGGGTCTTCGTCGCTCATCGACAGATGGATGAAACCGGTCATGCCGTCGGGGACGACGCGCCTGAGCGTTTCCGCCGCGCCGCCATGCAGGATGATGTGCGGCTTGCCCAGAAGCCCCGACACCACCTCTATGTCGACGAACTGGAAGCCCCTTACCCCGGTGCCCATGGCCTTGGCGACGGCTTCCTTGGCCGCGAAGCGCTTGGCCAGGCTCAGGTGCGGCAGGGCGGCGCCCAGCGCGTGCGCCTGCTCGTCCGGCGTATAGATACGGTCCAGGAAGCGTGCGCCGAACCGGTCGTGCGACGCTCTTATGCGTCGCGCGTCGCACAGGTCGGTGCCTATGCCGATGATCACGTCTAAGCCTTTTTCTGGCGGGCTTCGTCCATCAGCGCGCGCATGCGGCCAAGGGCGGCTTCCAGTCCGGTGAAGATGGCCTCGCCGATCAGGAAGTGGCCGATATTGAGCTCTTTGACCTGCGGCAGGCGCGCGATGAACGGTACGGTATCGTAGTCGATGCCGTGTCCGGCGTGGACCTCGATGCCCAGTTCGTCGGCCAGTTCGGCGGCAACGCGCAACTTATGCAGTTCGGCGTCGAACACACCCTGGTGCTGGTCGCGCCAGGCATCACACAGGGCGCCGGTGTGGAATTCGACGACCGGCGCCTTCATCTTCGCGGCCGCTTCGATCTGCCTGGGATCGGTGGCGATGAAGAGCGAGGCGCGGATGCCGGCGCGGGTCAGCAGGCGGACCGCCTCGCCTACCGTGTCGGCCTGGCCGGCGGCGTCCAGACCGCCCTCCGTCGTGCGTTCCTGCCGGCGTTCCGGCACCAGGCACGCGGCGTGCGGTTTCAGATTGAGCGCAATGGCGACCATTTCGGCCGTCACCGCCATTTCGAAATTCAGCGGCTTGCCGGCGGCATCGCACGCCGATTTCAGGGCCGAGATGTCCTTGTCGGTAATATGCCGCCGGTCTTCGCGCAGGTGCGCGGTAATGCCGTCGACACCGGCGGCAAGCGCCATGTTGGCCGCGCGCACGGGATCGGGCGCCGCGCCGCCGCGCGCATTGCGCACGGTGGCGACGTGATCGATATTGAGACCGAGGCGGATGCGGGTCATGCTTTGGCCAACCGTCGGCTGCCGGGATCTTCGACGGGAATGGCCGCCAGTTCCGGCGGCAGGCTGTCGGCGGGATAGGCCGGGACTTCGAGACTGGCCAGCGCGATCAGTTGCACGCCGACATCCGCCTTGCCGCCCGACCGGTCGACGATGCAGGCCGCGGCGACGACCTCGCCGCCGGCCTGGCGGATCGATTCGATGCATTCGCGCGACGACAGGCCCGTGGTGACGATGTCCTCGACCATGACGACGCGTTGCCCGGGCTCGACATGGAAGCCGCGGCGCAACTTGAACTGGCCGCCTTCGCGCTCGACGTACATAGACGGGACTTTGAGGTGGCGGGCGGTTTCATACCCTGGAATGATGCCGCCGACGGCGGGCGAAATCACCACGTCGACGCTGCCCACGGCGGCGGTGATCTTTTCAGCCAGGGCCTTGCACAGGCGCTCGCAGCGCTCGGCATTCATGAACACCAGGTTCTTTTGCAGGAACATGGGCGAATGCAGGCCGCTCGACAGCACGAAATGGCCGGTGCGGAGCGCATTGGCGGCGCGGAATTCGTTGATGACGTCGTCATTGGTCATGGAATGAGTCCTTTGTCTGCCGCAGTCTCTACCGATTCCGTTGGCGGATGAAAACAGGGTAGACGGATTTTGCTGCCGATTACGCCACCAGAGGCCCAACACATTATATCCGCTATGACGGTGGTTGCTCTCGGTCGCCCGGAACCTCCCTGAAAAATGAGGGCTGGATTTGATTACCGCGAATTCATTCAGCCTGCGTCGCGGCGCATGATAGGCTCGTATCATAGGGAAGCCTCAAAAGCGGCGGCTCGCATATGATGATCAATCGCCGTGAAGCGGTCGTCACGGGTATTGCCGCTCTGACTACACCTTGCCGGGCGGCAAGCCCGGGTCCCGAAGAGTCTATTGCCCTTGTCGAGCGTGGAGGCGGCGCGCGTGGCGGTGAACTCGCGGCGCTTTCGATAGACCTGCTCATGCAAAAGCTGGGCGTTCCGGGCATGAGTATGGCCGTTATCCGGGATTGGAAGATCCACTGGTCGAAATCTTATGGTGTCCGGGATGCCGCTTCACGCGTTCCCGTCACTCCGGACACGCCCTTCCAGGCCGCGTCCATAAGTAAGCCTGTGACCGCCATGGCCGTTCTTCGCCTGGCGCAGGCGGGAAGACTGCGCCTCGACGACGACGTCAACGCCTATCTCCGTCACTGGACGCTCAAAGCTTGCGCGGGCTGTAAGGGCAAACCGGTAACTCCCCGGTCCCTGATGGGGCATGTCGCGGGCGCGGACGACGGTTTCGGCTTTCCGGGCTACCCGCCGTCCGCTCCTTTGCCGACAATCGTCGACATACTGGATGGGCGGCCGCCGTCGGTCACGGGGGCCGTATCGTTCACGCGCCCGCCTTATGAAACCTACAAATATTCGGGCGGAAGCTACGTCGTTCTGCAGCAGATGCTTACCGATCTCACCGGCCGGCCGTTCGCGGAGTTGATGCGCGACCTGGTTCTGAAGCCGCTTGCCATGGAGAGCAGCACGTTCGAGCAACCCCTGCCTTCAAAGTTGACCGCCCTGGCTGCGGCAGCGCATTCGGCCGATGGCAAGCGCATGGATCAACCATGGCACGTCTACCCTGAACAGTCTGCCGCGGGTCTGTGGACCACTGCGGCGGATTTGGCCGCCATGGTTATAGACGTCCAGCGCGCCGTCCGCGACGATAGTGGCAAGGTGCTGCGACGGCAAATGGCGCGTGAGATGCTGTCGCCGATCGGTGTGGGGCCTTTCGGCGCCGGGTTCAGGCTGACCGCGCTCGGCGATGGATGGTATTTTTATCATGGCGGAAGCAACTGGGGCTTTGAGGCCCACGTCAGGGGACACCTGAACAAGGGCTACGGTGTCGCCATCATGACGAACGCCCAGGAAAGCGGCGCCACGCTGATTAACGAGATGGGAAGCCGGGTGGCCGAAGTCTATGCGTGGGACGGCGCATCCAAGTGAATCAGCTTACCGGCCTTACCCGGTCCGTCGCTTTCCCAACACGGTTCCGCCGTCAGGGCGTAAGTAATCGTCGAATATTATTGCCGTTCGCGTGAAGTTACCAAATATTAACGTGTCGTTTTCCTGATATTATCCTAGTTTTACGCAAATAACGTTCGGTATCACGAAATTCGCAGAGCATTGCGCAGCGCGGGAAGCACCTCATGGAAGACCAAATGCAGGCGACGCGGCGGGCCTTCGTTGGCGCGGCTACGGGGGGCGCTTCCGCCGTACTGATAAACACGCCTGCCGATGCCAGGTCGGCGGCGGGCGGCTGGACAATACCGTCGGATTTTCCTTCTCGCCTGGCAACTTGGGTCCGCGCGGCCTGTGTGCCGGGCTTATGCGCCATACTGGTCCGGAATGGCGAGGTTGCGTGGGTCCATGCCGTTGGCGTGACCAAGTTGGGCACGACGCAGAAGGTCGACGCCGATACGATGTTCGAGGCCGCGTCAATCAGCAAAGCTGTCTTCGCCTATATAGTGTTGCAACTGGCCGACCAGGGCGTTCTCGAACTCGACAAGCCGTTGGCGGAATATTTTCGCCCTAACTACCTGTCGACGGATGCTGCATTGGCGACCATAACGGCCCGTCACGTTCTGACCCACACGTCGGGACTTCCCAACTGGGGAGACGACAACAAGCCTGAATCCCTTATTCCCCAGTTCCTGCCCGGAAGCCATTTCAGCTATTCCGGAGAAGGCGTGTTCTGGCTTCAGCTGGTTGTCGAAAAGCTGACCCACGAGGGGCTGGATGCGACCGCGCGCCGCCTCCTGTTCGGTCCCGCCGGAATGACACGAAGCACGTTCTCAGCCTATGTCGAAGATCCCAATGTTGCGTGGGGCCATGTGGGAGGACGAGTGGCAAACGGCCAGGGATGGCGCGATGTCTCCGGCTTTGTCAGCCGTCTGGCGGCCGAGTGGAAGAAGCCCGTCAGGGACTGGACCCAGGCGGACTGGATCAAGGCGGGCGCGAGCGCCGATCCAAAATCGAACCCACCCAAACGAGTCCGCTTCGCCAACGCGGCGTCCAGCCTGATAACCAGCACGCGAGACCTGGCGCGGTTTGCCGTGTTACTGTCGGGACGTAAACGTGCCAGCTGGCAAGTCAGGGAAACGACAAGAGTGGCCATGACTTCGCCAATTGTCGCCGTACGTCAGGGTGTACCCCACTGGTGGGGCCTGGGTTTGGAAATCGAAAACGGGACCAGAGGCCGCCGTATCGGACACGAAGGCAATAACGACGGGCGCTGCGCCGCATATATGGCAACCGAACCGGAAACCGGCAACGCACTCGTCATAATGACGAACGACGGCGCTGGATTCGGCGTCTACCAGCGGATGGTTCAGACCATCACCGGGCGAGATCAATTATCGTTTATAGCCAACGAGAATCCGCCGCTGGATATTTGAAGGGGCGCGGAACGCCGGTTTCGCCAGACGCTGCAACGAGACAAAAACTTTGGAAGGCCCTTGCTTTAGCCTCTGACCCGCTCGACGCTTTCAATCAGGGGCGACGTCCTGAGACCCGCCGAGATGTTGTTGATATGGCGCGCGTCCATGACCTCGATATCGAAATCGATCTCCAGATAGTCGAGTTGCTTGGGCGCGATATGGATGTCGATGATGTTGCCGCGCGCCTCGCCGATCAGGGTGCAGGCCTGGCCCAGAACGCCCGGTTTGTTCAGCATCGTCACACGGATACGCGCAACACTTAAGGTGTTCTTTTCGGCATTGAGCGTCCATTGCAGGTCGATCCAACGGTCCTTTTCCTCATCGACCGCCTCCAGCGTCTCGCACTCGATCGAATGGACGTGGACGCCGTCGCCTTCGACAATGCCGACGATGCGGTCGCCCGGCACCGGCCAGCAGCAGCGCGAGAAGATCAGGCGATGGCCGGCGTGCAGAGCCGAGCCGCGTACGAAGGCCTGGCCGCCCTCGCCGTCGCGGATGCGCGTCAGCGTCGTGGTGTCGAGGCGCATCGGCATCTTGAGGCCGGGGAAGATGGCTTCGAGCACCTTGGCCGGCGGAATCTTGTTGCGCCCGACCAGTTCGAACAGCTCTTCATCGGAATGAACGTGGAAGCGGTCGAGCGCCGGGCGCCAACTGATGTCGGTAAGCTTCTTTTCGACCTGGGCGGCGGCGCGGTCGAGCGCCGTGCGGCCGACCGTGATGAAATCGTCGCGCTCGCGCTGGCGGATATGGCGGCGGATGGCCGACCGCGCCTTGCCCGTCACGGTCAGCGAGAACCAGTCCTGGTTCACGCGCGATTCGAGGCCGGTCAGGATTTCGACCTGGTCGCCGTTCTGCAGCACGGTGCGCAAAGGCCGGTGTTCGCCGTTGATCAGGCAGCCGATGGCGTTCTCACCAACCTCGGTATGGACGGCGAAGGCAAAATCGAGCGGCATGGCGCCGCGCGGCAGCGAAATCAGGCGGCCCTTGGGCGAAAAGACGAAGACCTGGTCGAGGTACATCTCCATCTTGGCGTGTTCGACCCAGTCTTCCGAGTCGCCTCCGCTCTCGGCGATGGAGATGATGTTGCGAAGCGAATTCAGCGGATTGCGGCCGCCGTCGGCCGTCGCCGCCTCTTCGTCGAAGCCGTAGGTCTGGTTCTTGTAGCCCCAGTGCGCGGCCACGCCCTCTTCGGCGACGCGGTCCATTTCCTCGGTGCGGATCTGCATCTCGATGCGCGTGCCCTTGTGGCCGACGACCGTTGTGTGAAGGGACTTGTAGTTGTTGCTCTTGGGCGTCGAGATGAAGTCCTTGAAGCGCTCCTGGACGCACGGCCAGGCACGGTGGGCGACCCCAAGGGCGCGGTAGCATTCCTCGATCGAGCCCACGACGACGCGGAAGGCGTAGATATCAGAAAGCTGAGCGAATCCAACGGATTTGCGCTGCAACTTCTTCCAGATCGAATAGGGCGATTTCTCGCGGCCCGACACGCGGGCAAAGATGCCGGCCTTTTCGAGCTTGGCGGCGATATCGCGCGCGATGGCGCGAATGGCGTCGCCCTTTTCCTCGCGCATCTCCTTGAGGCGCAACAGGATGGCCTGGTGCGCCAGCGGGTTGATATGCGAAAACGCCAGGTCCTCGAGCTCGGTGGCGAAGCGGTTGCAGCCGATCGAGCGCGCCAGCGGAGCGTAGACCTCCAGCGTTTCCCGGGAAATCCGCTCGCGCTTTTCCGGCGCCACGTATTGCAGGGTCCGCATATTGTGCAAACGGTCGGCCAACTTGACCAGGAGGACGCGGATGTCTTTCGAAATCGCGAGAATGAATTTCCGCAAGTTCTCGGATTGCTTCGTATATTCCGATTGCAGCTCAAGCCGTGTCAGCTTTGTGACGCCTTCGACCAGGGTGGCTATGTCCTCGCCAAACATCTGCGAAATCTCTTCGCGGGTCGCCGGCGTATCCTCGATGGTGTCGTGCAGGAGGGCAGTGGCGATGGCGGATGCGTCGAGCTTGTAGTCGGTCAGAATGCCGGCCACTTCGATCGGATGGGCGAAATACGGGTCGCCCGATGCCCGCAATTGCGCGCCGTGCATGCGCATGGCATAGACATAGGCGCGATTGAGAAGCGCTTCGTCGACGGTTGGATCGTAGGCGGCGACCCGTTCGATAAGCTCTACCTGGCGCAGGAATTTCGGCCGGTTGCTGGCCATGACCCTGGCGGTCTGGGCTGTTTCGGGCGCAGGCGCGGGTATGACCGGGGACGCTTCACTCTGAACCTCGGGCCTGACCTTTACCTGCTCGCCTTCTGACGACATCCAATCCTCGCGTGCGTATCGAAATAAAAGTGTCTCATGCCTTGTCCGCCAAGGCAAAAAGAAAAAAGACCCGGACGGCTAAGTCCGGGTCTTTTTATATGGGCAGAAAAGCCGCGTGTTTTAGTAGCGCTCTGCTTAGTAGCGTTCTGCTTAGTAGCGTTCTTCCTGGCCACCGTCGCGGTCGGACTGCAGGGCGCGGATAAGGTCGCCTTCCGACATCTGCTGATGCTGGGGGTCGGCCAGCAGGGCCAGGGTTTCGGCTTCTTCCTCGGCCTCGGTGTGTTCGTCGACGCGCTGCAGCGAGGCGATCAGGTTTTCGGTCAGCGAATTGGGGGCGATCACGCCGTCGGCGATTTCGCGCAGGGCGACGACCGGGTTCTTGTCGTTGTCGCGGTCGACCAGGATCTGCGAGCCCGAGCTGATGGCGCGGGCGCGATGAGCCGCCAGCAGCACCAGGTTGAAACGGTTGTCGATCTTTTCGACGCAATCCTCGACGGTGACGCGAGCCATAGGCACCTCTTCGCTTGAACGTAAAATACGCCGCAACCGCGCGATTCGTGATCCGCAGTTCCGGCGCAAAGCAATATATTGGCGCCTATCTAGCCTTTCGGCTCGCCAAATACAAGATAAAAGCACCCCTGCCCGATCTTACACGATCACGTCTCGGCTTCGCGCCGTCCGAACGCATTGACTTAGGCGCAACCTGCCCCTAATGCCATGCGCCATCATGCCTATGCTGCCCAACCCCGAAACCAAATACGTGCCGTTTTCCCTTGGCGTCGACATGTCCGACCGGACGTGGCCGTCAAAGGTCGTGACCAAGGCCCCGCGCTGGCTGTCGACCGACCTGCGCGACGGCAACCAGGCGCTTGCCGACCCCATGGATGTCGAGAAGAAGATGATCTTCTTCAACCTGCTCCTCAAGGTCGGCCTGAAGGAAATCGAGGTGGGCTTCCCGTCGGCATCGCAGACCGAATTCGACTTCGTGCGCAAGCTGATCGAGGAAAACCTGATCCCCGACGACGTCACCATCCAGGTGCTGACCCAGTCGCGCGAGGATCTGATCAAGCGGTCGTTCGAATCCCTGCGTGGTGCAAAGCGCGCCATCGTGCACCTTTATAATGCCACCTCGCCGCTGTTCCGCCGTGTCGTGTTCGGCATGGAAAAGGCCGATGTGCTGGCCCTGGCCGTCAAGGGCGCGACGCTGCTGCGCGACGAAGCGGCAAAGCAGCCGGACACCCACTGGGGTTTCGAATACAGCCCCGAAACCTTCACCGCGACCGAACCGGAATTCGCGCTTGAGGTCTGCGAGGCCGTGATCAACGTCATCCAGCCCACGCCGGAAAACCCGCTGATCCTGAACCTGCCGGCAACCGTCGAGGTGGCCGGTCCGCATACCTATGCCGACCAGATCGAATGGTTCGGGCGCCACATCTCGCGCCGCGACAGCGTCTGCATCTCGCTCCATCCGCACAACGACCGCGGCTCGGGCATTGCCGCGGCGGAACTGGGGCTTCTGGCAGGCGCCGATCGTATCGAAGGCTGTCTGTTCGGCAACGGCGAGCGCACGGGCAATGTCGACCTGGTGACGCTGGGGCTGAATCTCTATACCCAGGGCGTGTCGCCCAGGCTCGACTTCTCGAACATGCGCGAAGTCGTGCAGACGGTCGAATACTGCAACAACATCCCGGTCCACCCGCGCCACCCCTATGCCGGCGAGCTGGTGTTCACGGCGTTTTCGGGTTCGCACCAGGACGCTATCAAGAAAGGTTTCGCGGCGCACGAAAAGCGCAACGACGGCATCTGGGAAATGCCCTACCTGCCGATCGATCCGGCCGATGTCGGCGAAAGCTATGAGGCGGTGATCCGCGTCAATTCGCAGTCGGGCAAGGGCGGAATCGCCTGGATCCTGGAGCAGACGCAAGGGTTGAAGCTGCCGCGCCAGCTGCAGATCGATTTTTCGCGCCGCGTGCAGGAAATCACCGACGCCAGCGCCCGCGAACTGTCGTCCGAAGAAATCTGGAAGACCTTCCAGGACGCGTACCACCTGGGCGGCGGCCGCTACGGCCTTGTTGCCTATGAACAGGCGGCTGCCGTCCATTCCGGCTCGCAGCGCACCTTTGTCGGCCGCATCGTCAAGGACGGCGTCGAAGCCTCGGTCATCGGCCACGGCAACGGCCTGATCTCGAGCGCCATCGAAGCGCTCAACGATCACTACGGCCTGGCGATGGAAGTCCTGGACTACGGCCAGCACGCGCGGACCAAGGGATCGCTCAGCCAGGCGGTCGCCTATATCGAGTGCCGCACCGCCGACGGCCGCCACGTGTTCGGCATCGGCATTGACGACGATATCGCCACCGCCAGCGTCAAGGCGGTGCTTTCCGCGGCGAATGCTCTCTGATACCAACGGCGATTGGCTTTGACTCGATCGCCGTTGGCAAGGGCGACCGCCCGCCGCCGCCAATGCGGCGAGCCATGCGGCGTTTGAGCTGAAAAAAAACGAATACCGACGGTCATTCTTTATGGCCGTTGGTATGACTTGTCGTTTCTTCCCGCCTGACGTAAAAGGTTAATGGCGGGAGGGGTTCTCATGGCAAGCGAAGTTTCCGACGATTTCCTGCGCATTCTCGCGGAAACGGAGACGCGCGTGCGCCATTCGGCCCATGCCCACTGGGCCGCGACCAATCGCATGGACGCTATCAATGACACGGCGACCGTGGCCAATCTGGTCGGCGGTTTCGCCGTGTCTCTGCTGGCGGCCCTGCCCGTCATGTACCAGTCGCTCTATGCGCCGCATGCGACAGTCGTGAATGCCAGCCTGTTCGTGCTTGGCGGCTTCGTGTCTGTGGTGTCGATCCTCCAGGCCGTCCAGCGCTGGGGCGAGCGCTCGCAGAGCCACCTCAATGCCGCCAACGCCTATTCGTCGCTCAGGCGCAAGCTGGAAATCCTGCGGCTGAACCTGCCGGGCAGCGCGGGCGAACTCGAAGCTATTCTCGAAGAACTCCTGCGGCTTGGCGAAACAACGCCGGCGGTGCCGGGACATATCTGGCGCTCGGCGGTCAGGAAGCTGAAATAGTCAGGCCTGCCAAACCTGGACGGGTGTTCCGGCATAGGCTTCGGCCAGCGAATGCCAGTTCGCCTCCATATCCGCAAAGGCGTCGGCCAGTGCCTCGCGAAACATTGCGAAGCCTTTGTCGAGTTCGCCGACGCTGATGGATTTGCCATCCGACAGTTCGAAGATCAGGAAGATTTCGTCATAGGTGACTCTATCTATTCGCCGGGCATGGATCGCCATTACAGCCGACCATTTTACGCTCTTGCGATGCCACCAGCCTTCGCGCACGACAAAGCCGTCGGGCCGGATCCGTATGTCCTTGCTCAAGACGTCCTCGGATGCTGTTGCCGCCAGGTCTGCGGCGCGTCGAAACCATGCGCCCAGGCGCCGGCGCGGGCGCGTCTGGCGGCGGTTTCGTCCGGCACGTACCGCATTGAATAGTGCCGATAAGCCACGGCCAGTCCACGCCGCACCATTTCCTGTCCCAGATCGCATGTGACGGCCGGTGTGCATTTCGTTCTGCAGATCGCGACTGTGCGACCGTAGTGGTCGGTATCCTGCTTTTCGCATACCACCGTCTTGCCTTCGACCAGTTGCCGCATCGTGTCGGCCGCGATCTCGCCGCACTTCATCCGGCCGCAGGTCTGGTGGAATTCGAAGGCATCGGCGCCGAAGAGACGGATTTCATGTCCCTTGATGACCAGGGAATCTCCGTCGATGGCTTCGGCTCTTCCCGACAAGGGCGCGGCGCCGGCGCTGGCGGCGGCTGCCATAAAAGTTACACAGAGCGAAACCTGAAGTGACCGCAACGCCACCGCGCGGATATTGCCGCTGCGCAACAGATTCGTTAAAACCCTGTTCATGCTGATCTCTATCGCCCTCACCCTTGGTCTGACGCACCTTGCCATCCTGTTCAACAAGAACCGGAAGCGCAAGGCGGTGCGCGTCACAATTCGCACCAACCGGGGCCGATAATCGTTTCACCGATTCCGCGCCCTCACCTCAAGGGCGCTATTTGACAGCTCAGGCGCCCGCTCGTCACTCCAGGCCCTGACATGACCGCCCCTGCCCGCAACGCCCTTCAAACCTTCCTCTCCGCCTGGAGCGGCTACCTGCTGGCCATGGGCGGCGCGTTTCTTTTCGCCAGCAAGGGCATCTGGATCAAGCTGGCCTACAACCATCATGTCGATGCCTCGGCCCTGATGGCGATCCGGCTTACGCTGGCGACGCCCTTCTTCATCGTTTTCGGACTGTTGACCTGGTGGCACCGCCGCCGGACGGGACGCGACGACCTGCCGCGCCTTATCGACCGTCCCGGTCTGTATCTGCGGGCGCTGGGTGTCGGCATTCTAGGCTACTGGCTGGCTGCCTATACCGATTTCGCCAGCCTGGAAACCCTGTCGCCCCAGTTCGAGCGCCTGATCCTCTTCACCTACCCCCTCTTCGTCATCCTTTTGGGCGCGGTCTTCTTCAAGCAGCCGATGCGGCCGGCCGCATTGTGGGCTTTTCTTATCGCCTATGCCGGCCTGGGCTTCGTCTTCCTGACCGACCTCAAGGCGCATGGCGCGGCCATCGCCATTGGCGCCTTGTGGTGTACGGTTTCGTCGGTGGCGTTCGCTACCTACCTGCTGCTGGCCAAGCCGATGATCGCCAGGCTTGGGGCGTCGCTCTTTACATCCTGGGCCATGACCGGCGCGGCCCTGGCCATGGGCGTGCACTTCTTTTGCGTCCATCGCCTCGGCGATATCCATATGACCAGGGACCTGCTCGTCCTGTGCGTTGGCCTGGCCATAGGCGCCACCGTCCTGCCGAGCTATCTTACGAATTTCGCGCTTGGCCGAATCTCGTCTCAGGCCAATGCCATCATCAGTTTCATCAATCCGGTCTTCACCCTGGTTTTGAGCGCCGCGATCCTGCGCCAGACGATCAGCCTGGCCGATATCGTCGGAACCGCGCTGGTCATTATGGGGGTTGGTCTCTACACCTGGCTCGACAAGCGCATAGGCCCGGCGCCCACACCCGTTCAGGCGTCTTTCAGAGGATAGGCGTCCGTGCCAACGACGCACTTTTTGTAAAGATTTTCAGCGGTTTCGTTCAGGACAGGATGAAGCCACTGCGGTAATATATCACAGATCGGCCCCATGACGAAGGCCCGTTCGGCTGCACGCGGGTGGGGTAAAAGAATCCCGTCCCCGCCATCCATGACCTGACGGCCGTAGGCGATCAGATCGAGGTCCAGGACGCGCGGAGCGTTTGCCCGTCCGTCGCGAATACGCCCGGCCTCCCGCTCCGTCTCATGTAAAGATTTCATAAGTTCAACGAGTTGCATATCGGTTTCAACCGCGATGACGGCGTTGACGTAAGGCGGGTCGTTCGGGTCGGGCCAGGCCCGCGAGCGCCACAATCGTGAAATGTTCGTAACGAACAATCCCCTGTCTCGCAAGGCCTTGACAACCGTGGCGAAAGCTTGCGATGCAGACAGGTGTTCGGACGGGAACGGGGCCGGCAGGTTCGAACCGTACGCGACGATGATCGCATCGGTATTCACATCCGCCGTCTTCGACCGAACATCTTTATTTTTGCTTTGCATTTTTTCAGAAAGAGACATTTGCAGATGAGCTTTTATCCCACGGACCGTATCGCCCTTTTTATCGACGGCGCCAATCTCTATTCCGCGGCGAAGGCCCTCAATTTCGACATCGATTACCGTAAGCTTCTCGACGAGTTCCGCAAACGCGGCATCCTGATCCGCGCCTACTATTACACCGCCCTGGTCGAGGGCGACGATTATTCGCCGATCCGTCCGCTGGTCGACTGGCTGGACTATAACGGCTTTGCCCTGATCACCAAGACGGCCCGTGAGTATGTCGACAGCCAGGGGCGCAAGCGCTGGCGCGGCGACATGGATATCGAAATCGCCTGCGACATGATGGAGATGGCCGAGCACGCCGATCATCTGGTGTTGTTCTCGGGTGACGGCGACTTCCGCCGCCTGCTTGAATCCGTCCAGCGCAAGGGCGCGCGCGTCACCGTCGTATCGACGGTCAAGTCTTCTCCGCCCATGACGTCGGACGAACTGCGCCGCCAGGCTGATACCTTCGTCGACCTGGCCGACCTGGCTTCGGTCATCGGCCGTCCGCGGCAGGGCCAGGGGCAAAACCAGAATGGCCAGGGCGCCAAGTTCCCGGCCAAGGATGACTTTGACGACGCCGTGTAATACCAACGGCGCCAATCTTTTCGTTCCTTGCCCGCCGCCGTCTTGTCTTCAAAAAGCGAAACGTCAGGACAACGCTTCGCGGGCGGCGCGGCCATCCGGCGTTTGAGCGGAAAAAGCTTATACCGACGGTCGTTCTTTATAATCGCTGGTATCGTGCCCTTGCGGATGTGGCGCGACATTATGTCCTGAAAGCCCCGGGTTTATTGCGGGCCGATATGTCTCCGGGGCATGGTTCCGAGACTTCGGTTCAAGGTTACCAGTTGATAAATGCCTGTCATTGCTCAGGATTGGCCGTAAATACTGGACGTGTCCGCCGCGAAATGCTGTCAGACATGTTCATTCGTGTCGGCCAGTTCTTAAGGACGACTCGTTTTTGACAACGCTTTCGTCACGCATTCGTGCCTTTACCTTTTCGTCTGCAAGGCGTCAGATACCCTCCCGAGGGGTGATGACGGAGGCAGGCGAATGGACAATGCCGAGCATCTGCTCGAAAAGGCGTGGCGTGCGCGCCGCGCGCGGCATCTGGAGGCGGCCCATGCCGCCCTCGACAAAGCCATCGTCATGAGCCGGTCCGCCGGCAACGAAGCCATCCTGGCCAAGGCCTTGCTTCAACAGGCCCAGGTCGAACGCGACCGCGGCCGTCCCAATTCCGCGGTTCCGCTCTACGAGGAAGCCGTGCGGCTGTTCCGGGTGTTGGGCGATCCCCTCGCGCTGGCCTCGGCGGTGCGTCATCTCGGCGACACGCACAGCGAACGCGGCGACTTCGACGAAGCCATGCCGTGCTACGATGAGGCGCTCGCCATTTATCGCGCCGTCGATGACCCGCCCGGCCTGGCCCTGGCCAATGCGTTGAGGCCCATGGCCTTGTTGCATGAGGCGCAAGGGGCCAATGACATCGCCCTGCCGCTGTGGCGCGAAGCGTTCTCCCTCTACAATGCCGCCGGCGTGGATGCCGGCGTGGAAGAATGCGGGGTTCACCTGACGGCGCTGGCTTCGCCTCATTCGCCATCCCAGTAACCGACGCCGCCCTCGCCTTCGCGCCCGACGAAAGACAACATGCGCGGCTGGCCCGCTTCCGGCGCCATGTCCGCCAGCACGGCGAACTTTCCCGTATCGGGATAATCGCACAGGTCGACCTGTTCGCGCGTGCTGACCGCCAGGAATTTCAGCTCCATCGCGCCGGTATTGACGAACTGGTGGGCGCTGTCCCTGCCGCCGGGCGGACACGATACCAGGTCGCCGGCGCGGACGGGATAGGTGTCGCGGCCCAGCCGCAACTGCCCCTCGCCCTCCAGGATAAAGAACATCTCTTCGGTGGTCTGGTGGTTATGCAGGGGAAAGGCGCGCTTGCCCGGTGGGATCGCCGTGACGTTGAACCCCAGCTTTTTTGCCCCCATCTGGCGCGACACCAGGGCGGCGCGGGCGTCGTAACGGTCGGCGGCGGGGCCGGTCGGCGCGAACTGCGGCGGGCGGGGCTGAAGCTCGAGGTCGTGGATGTTGACGATGTTTTTCGGCCGGTCCATGGCAGTATCTCCGCTGTATATGCGCGGGCACAATGCATCGCCATCCGGCATAAAATGTCAGTAGTTATCCGCGATCCCGCAGCAGGCGCGCCTTGTCGCGCTGCCAGTCGCGCTTGGCCTCGGTCTCGCGCTTGTCGTGCAGTTTCTTGCCCTTGGCCAGCGCGATCTCGAGCTTCACCGTGCCCTTGTCGTTGAAGTACATCTTTGTCGCGATGATGGTCAGGCCCTCGCGCTGGACCGACGCCATCATGCGGTCGATCTCGCGGCGGTGGAGCAGGAGCTTGCGGATCCGGCGCGGCTCGTGATTGAAGCGGTTGCCCTGGCCGTAGATCGGAATGTCGGCATTGATCAGGGCCAGTTCGTCGCCATTCTCGATCGAGACATAGGATTCGGCGATATTGGCGCGGCCCTGGCGCAGCGACTTGACCTCGGTCCCGGTCAGCATGATGCCGGCCTCGATGGGATTTTCGAGGAAATAGTCGAAGCGCGCCCGCCGGTTATCGGCGATCACCTTGTAATTGGACGGTTGTTCGGCCACGTCAGGCGGGCTCCATCTCCAGCCCCGCCAGCGCCATGGCAGCGTCGACCAGCGGACGCACCGATTGCGCACACGGCGTGATCGGCAGGCGGACCTCATCGGTGCACAGGCCAAGCCGGCTCAAGGCATACTTGGTCGGAGACGGCGACGAATCGGCGAACAGCACCTTGTCGAGCGTGATCAGGCGATCCTGCCACTGCAGGGCCGAATCGTACGCGCCCTTGGCTGCGGCATTATAGAGCGCGACGCAGGCCTCGGGCGCCACGTTCGACGTAACGGAAATCACGCCGTGACCGCCGTGGGCCATGTAGCCGAGGAAGGTCGGGTCGTCGCCCGAAATGAAGGCAAACGGCTTTTCGACCGAGATGCGCAACTGGCTCATGCGCTCCAGGTCGCCGGTGGCGTCCTTGATGCCGACGATGTTCGGCAGTCTGGACAGGCGGACGATGGTGTCGTTCGACAGGTCCACGACCGTGCGGCCGGGGACATTGTACAGCATCACCGGAATCTCAACGGAATCGTTTATCGCCTTGAAATGCTGATACAAACCTTCCTGCGAGGGCTTGTTGTAATAGGGCGCGACCACCAGCACGGCATCGGCGCCGACGGCCTTGGCGTGTTCCGACAGCTCGACCGCCTCGGCGGTGTTGTTGGAGCCCGCGCCGGCGATGACCTTCATCCGGCCGGCGACCTTTTCGACGCAGAAGCTGACCACGTCCTTGTGCTCCTCGACGCTGAGCGTCGAAGTCTCGCCCGTGGTGCCGACGGGAACGACGCCGTGGACGCCCGCGGCGACCTGACGCTCAAGCAGCCTCTCGAACGCCGCGAAGTCGACTTCGCCGTTGCGGAAAGGCGTGACCATGGCCGTAATGACGCCACGGAAAGCCGGTGTGGTATCTGCGTTACTCATCCTTAACCAGTCCTGCGCACAAACTTCGCATCCGCCGGCAACCGAAACGTGATCCGGGAGCGAAAGGTGTGTCTTTTGGTCATCTCTGACCAGCCATAATATGAAAACTAGCCTTAAGCCCGCCGCGCTTTGGCTGCAATGTCTTTATAAAAAGAAACTATGGCCTATAGTCCCAAGGACAAGGCTGAAGGGATTTTAGCGTACCATGCCGTTCCTCCGTTCCGACCGCTCGCAATCGCAGGCCGAGCCTCAACGCGTGCCCTTGTGGCGCCGCCACTGGCGCAAGGTCCTGCTTGGCGTCACCGTAAGCGGCGCGGCGCTTGCCGGTCTTGGCTTGGGTCTGGGCGCCCTGGCGCAGGACGACCAGACCGCCGGCTTGCCGTCGGCGCCTGTCCCCTACCAGTCCGTTCAGACGCAGCCTTCGGCCACGGCCCAGCCTTATCAGTCGTCGATCCTGTCGCAATCGGACCAGGAGACGCTGGCGTCGGCTTTGCAGGCCGTGCGTACGCGCAACTACGCCGCCGCCGATTCGTACAAGTCGAGCCTGTCCGATCCCGTGGCGCGCAAGATCGTTACCTGGGCGATCCTCAACGCAGATGGCGGCGATATCTACGGCTTTGCCGGCCTCGATGCGGCGCGCCGCGACCTGTGGGGCTGGCCGCGCGAAACCAAGCGCCAGGTCTCCGCCGAAAAGCTTATCGGCATGTCCGGCATGGCGCCGCAGCAGGTCGTCGACTGGTTCAACGGCTCGCCGCCCCAGACGGTCGAGGGCGCGACAGCCCTGATCACCGCCTATCAAAGCCTCAACCAGATCGACGCGGCCTCTCAGCTGGCCAAGACCTGGTGGCGCACCAAGGTCTTCGATTCGATCGCCCAGGCGAACTTTTATTCCGCCTTCAGCCGGTACCTGACGCCGGAGGACAGCGTCGCGCGGCTGAACTGCCTGATGATCAACGTCCAGGACGGTTCAAGCCAGGCCATTCGCGATCTGACGGCCTATGTCGACGACCATCATCGCGACGTCGCCAATGCCGTGCTGGCCATGCGCACGAACTCGGCTTCGGGCGACGCCCTCTATACCCAGGCCCTGGCCGGGGATCCGCATAATCCGGCGCTCGCCTTCGCCCGCGCGCGCTACCTGTCGGGCAAGGGGCTTGAGCCGCTGGGCTTTCCCCTGCTGGCCGACCTGCCGCCCGCCAGCCTGTCGCCGGAAGCCGCCAGCCAGCTCTATACGCTGCGCCTCGCCTATTTCCGCGCGGCCCTGAAGGCGCACGACTATCGTGCCGCCTACGACGCCATGAACAATGGCGGTTTCGACAACGGCGAGTCCAAGGCCGAGGCCGAGTTCTTCGCCGGCTGGGTCGCCATGGTCAAGCTCAGGGACAATGCGGCGGCGATTCAACATTTCCAGGCCCTGGCCTCGGCCGGCACCTCGCCGATCACGCAGGGCCGCGCCAACTACTGGCTCGGCCGCGCCTATGAGGCACGCAACGACGCTGGCCAGAACGACGCCCAGACGGCGCACGACTATTACGTCAAGGGCAGCCAGTACATCTTTGCCTTCTATGGTCAGATGGCAGCGGAAAAGGCCGGCGTCACCACGATCACACTGGGCCATGACCCCGTGCCGTCCGACGCCGACCGCGCGCGCTTCGACAATCGCGACCTGGTCAAGGCGGCGAAAATCCTCGGTTCGATGAACGAGATCGACCTGTTCCGCGCCATCGTGCTCAACCTCGACACCGTCCTGCCGAACGCCGAGGAAGAGGCGCTGCTGGTCGACCTGACCCAGCGCTACGACAGCCAGGTCATCGCCATGAAGGTCGCCCGCATGTCGATGCAGCGCGGCTTCTACCTGCCGGAACGCGCCTATCCGCTGCGCGCCGTGCCCGACGTGCCGGCGCCGGAAAAGGCCTTCGTGCTGGCCATCACGCGCCAGGAATCGGGCTTCGACCCCATGGTCAAGTCCCGCGCCAACGCCCGCGGGATGATGCAACTGATCCCGTCGACCGCGCGTTCGGTGGCGCGGCGCCTGGGGGCTTCCTATTCCGAATCAAGGCTTTATGAGCCGGACTTCAACATGTCGCTCGGCGCTTATCATCTCGGCGAGCTGGTGACGCGTTTCGACGGCTCCTACATCATGGCGGCCGCCGGCTATAATGCGGGCCCGAGCCGCATGGGAACCTGGGTCGGCGACTGTGGCGATCCGCGCGGGCCCAATGCCGATTCGCTGAGCTTCATCGAGTGCATGCCGCTGCGGGAAACGCGCGACTACATGATGCGCGTGACCGAGAACATGCGGATTTATCGCGCCCGGCTGAACGGCGGCACCGCGCCGCTGACGGCCATGGCCGACGTGCAGCGCGGCCTGCCCGCGCCGATCGGCACGAACAATGATCTCGATGACGGTGGCGACGGTTCGGCCGACATGCCAGACACGGCGATCAACTACCTGGAATACCAGAAGGCCGAGGCCCAGAATGCCGCCCTGGCCACCAGCCTTTCCCAGGCCGCGGTAAAGGAACCCGTCCGCCCAAAAGCGACAGCCCACGGCAAGGCCGGCAAGACGACCAAGGCCAGCCGGGGCAAGAAGGGAACTAAGTCGTCGAAGTCGTCGGGTTCCAGGGGGCATGCCGCCGCCCACGGCAAGAAGCGGAAGCATTGAGCTTGAGCTCGTCTTGCGGTTTTGAAACTCCCTTCCGTCCCGGTTTGCGGGAGGGAAGGGAGCCACCGAATATCGATTGTTAAAGAAGCGGCGTCGGGTCGATCCTGAGCATCCGCGTGCCCTCGTCGCGCACAAGGTCGCCCTTCAGGTTAAACACTTCGCGCAAGTGATAGGATGTAAAGGCTTTTTCCGGCGGACCGGCAGTGACCAGCTTGCCGCTTTGCATCAACAGGACCTCATCCGCGAACTGCGCCGTCAGGTGAAGGTCGTGCAGGCTGATGACGACGGTCTGCCCCTCCTCGGCCCTCTGCTTCAGCCGCGTCAGGATGTGGCGCTGCCAGGCCGGGTCGAGCGCGGTCAGGGGTTCGTCGAGTACGAAGATACGAACCGGGCTCAGGAGGACACGCGCCAGCAATACGCGCGCCCGTTGCCCGCCGGACAGGCGGAAGACGCCGTGGGTCGCATCGTCCTTCAATCCCAGCGCGTCCAGTTCGGCAAAGGCCTTTTGCCGCGCCATCTCAGGCGCCAGCTGCTGCAGGCCGAGTGCGGCGATATCGACCGCCGGCAAGTCCCAGGCGATCGTCCGTTCCTGCGGCAGGTAGGCCAGGCGCTCGGCACGCTGACGCGCATTGAGCCGCGCCACGTCGGCATCGTCGAGGCGGATGTGGCCCTTGGCCAGCGGCAGCAATCCGGCCATGGCCTTGAGCAATGTTGATTTGCCCGCGCCGTTCGGGCCCGCGACAACGTGCAGCCGGCCGGGCTTGAGCTCAGCCGCCACTGCGTCGACCACCGTGCGGCCGCCTAAGGAAATGCTGACGGTATCGAGGGTCACCATGGCGTCAATCCTGCATCCATGAGCGCGCGCTGCGGAAGGCCAGAACAGCGAAGAGCGGCGCGCCGACCAGCGAGGTCAGGACGCCGAGCTTGAGATCGCCGGTGCCCGGCAGCACGCGCAGCAGCCCGTCGGCAGCCACGGCCATGACGGCGCCCGTCAAGGTTGACGGCAGGATCAGGCGATACGGATCCTTGATGCCCATGGCGCGGACGAAGTGCGGCGCCGCGAGGCCGACGAAGCCGATAATGCCCGCGACCGCCACCGACAGCCCGGCCAGCAGGCTGGAGGCCACGACCAGGCCTTGAGTCAGGCGCACCATGTCGACGCCCATGGAGCGCGCCGTTTCCTCGCCGAGCGTCAGGATGCGCAGGCCCCTGCCCGTCTGCCAGACGAGAAGCCCGCCGACGGCAAGCCCGCCGACGCAGAAGCCCGCGTCCGACCAGGTCCGGTTTTCGACGGAGCCCATGGTCCAGCCGATGATTTCCGACAGGGTCACCGGCGATGGCGCCAGGTTGAAGACCAGCGCCATCAGGGCGCCGCACAGGGCGCTGATGGCCACGCCAAGCAAAATCAACGATTGGCGCTGCGGGAAACGCGACACGAACGCCAGCAGGACGATGGCGACGGCAAGGGCGCCGAGGAGTGCGAACCCTTCGACGGCGAAGGGCACGAGGCCAATGCCGAGAACGATGGCGACCGACGCGCCGAGCCCCGCGCCGGCCGATACGCCGAGCAGCCCCGGTTCGGCCAGCGGATTGCGCAGCAGCCCCTGCATGACCGCGCCGGCCAGGCCCAGCATGGCGCCGACGCCGGCGGCGACAAGCTCTCGCGGCAGACGGATGCCCCAGGCGATCTGGCCGGCTATGGCTTGCGGATGCACGACGGCGTCGAGCCACATGGCGGGGCTCATGGCGACGTCGCCGAATAGCATCAGTACGATCACCAGGGCCAGGGTCGCGAGCCCGAGACAGAGATTGAGGGTGATGCTCGACAGGTGCATTACTTGACCTCAATCGAATGCGACAGGACCCGAAGGTCGTAGGCGGAGTACCAGCCGCTGCACGCCAGGGCGCGGCGTGGCAGGGTGAAGTGCGGCGTGGCGGCGATCAGCCGGCTCACCAGCGGATTGCGGCCCGGCGACCGGCGCATCTCGTAGACGTCGTCATAGAAGCCGAGGGCGAAGACGTCCGGATGCAGGCTCAGGATCACTTCGGGCGACAGGGCGAAGAAGCCCTTGTCCTGGGTTTCCAGCCGGAAAGCCAGTTTGCGCAGCATCTCGCCGACCATGGTATCGGGCCCGGCGCTGTATCCGCCGGGGGTATAGTAGAGCACGGTGCGGTCGAGCCCGATCGGGCGGATGTCGTCGAGTGCGGCCTGGAAGCGTTCGGCCTCGGCCTGCGCCCGGGCATCGACGCCCATGGCGTCACCGGCGCGATGAAGCTCGGCCCTGGCCTGATCGAAGGTCGTGACGTCGTTGATGGTCACCACCTGGATGCCGTCCTCGCCCAGCATCCGGAGCAGGCGCGCATCGCCGCCCCAGGTGCGCACCACGATGTCGGGCCTGAGCGCCAGGACGCTTTCGGCATTGGGCCGGATCTGGCGCAGGCCCCTGACACGGTCGCGATAATAGGAGTCGGGCAAGGCGGCCTTGCTGGAGACGGCGGCGATTTGCTCGCGCGGCACCAGACCCAGGACGTACTGGTCGGCACATTCGTCGAGCGAGACAATACGCGGCGCGGCCGTGACCGGAATTGTTCCGGACAGCAGGAGGATCAGGGCCGCAAACCCCGTAACCGCCATTGGTCTCATACGCACTATACTGTTCCGCCCTCTTGGGGCCGGCCTCCCGAGCCTTGGCCTGCGCCAAGCCATATGTGACTCGCGCCGTTTCACAAAGTGGGTTTTTCGCAGGGGTGATAAAGCGCTTTACGGGGACGTGGACGGGGATTATGCCAAACCCATGATTATTACGGATTCCGCCACCACCCTGCGCACGAAACCCTGGGCCGACTACGCCCTGGTCGATTCCGGGAATGGCAAAAAACTCGAACGCTACGGCGACTATCTCGTTATCCGGCCCGAACCCCAATGCTGGTGGCAACCGAAATACCCCGGTCTCTGGGACAAGGCCGACGCCGTCTTCGATCCTGCCGGTGACGAAGACGAAGGCCGCTGGACCTTTTCGCGCAAGCCGCCCGAACAATGGCCGCTGTCGTGGGGCGACGTGAAGTTCTACGGCCGCTTCACCAGCTTCCGCCACCTCGCCTTCTTTCCCGAACAGGCCGCCAACTGGGAATGGCAAAAGGCCGCGATCGAGAAGCGCCCCGGGATGCGCGTGCTCAACCTGTTCGGCTATACGGGCGTGGCCAGCCTGGTCGCGGCGGCGGCGGGCGCGCGCGTCACCCATGTCGACGCCTCCAAAAAGGCGATCGGCTGGGCGCGCGACAATGCCGTCCTGTCGGAGCTGGCCGAGGCGCCCATTCGCTGGATCTGCGAGGACGCGCGCAAGTACGTCCAGCGCGAAGTCAAGCGCGGCTCGAAATACGAAGGCATCATCCTCGATCCGCCGAAATACGGCCGCGGCCCGACGGGCGAGGTCTGGCGGCTGTTCGAGGACCTGCCCGAAATGATAGGGCTGTGTGCGCAACTCCTGTCGGACGACGCGGCCTTCCTGCTGCTCAACGCCTATGCGGCCCGCGTGTCGGGCCCGGCCCTGGCGCACCTGGTCGGCGAAGCCGTGGGCGTGCGGCGCGGCGGCACGGTCGATCACGGCGAACTGACCCTGATCGAGGACCGCAAGCCACCCAAGGGCCAGAAGGCGTCGGAGATCCAGCCGCGCGAGATCGGACTGTCCTTTTTTGCGAGGTGGCAGGCATGACGATCAAGCCGATCACCTCGCTGACCAACCAGACGGTCAAGGACATCCGGGCGCTCCACATGCGCAAGGAACGCGAAGCCACGGGCCGTTTCCTGGCCGAGGGGCTCAAGATCATCATCGACGCGCTCGACCAGGGCATCGCGCCGGTCATATTGGTGTACGGCAAGGATGCCGATCATCATCCGCTGCTTAAGCGGGCCATCGACGCCACGCTTGCGGCCAAGGGCGAGGTTCTTGAAGTAACGCACGAAATTCTTGAAAAAATTTCACGCAAGGACAATCCGCAGATGGTGGTCGCGGTCTTCGCCCAGCGTGTCAAACGCCTCGAAGATATCGACCCCGACAGCCATGAGGTCTGGGTGGCGCTGGAACAGGTGCGCGACCCCGGCAACCTGGGCACCATCATCCGCACGGCCGACGCGGCCGGCGCCGGCGGCGTCATCCTGATCGGTGACTGCGTCGACCCCTTCTCGGTCGAAACCGTGCGCGCCACCATGGGCTCGGTCTTCGCCGTCGCGGTGGTGCGCTGTACGCGCGACGAATTCCTGGCGGACCGGGGGCGCTGGACGGGCTCGGTCGTCGGCACGCTTTTGACCGCCACGCATGACCATCGCTCGGCGCCCTATCGCCGTCCGACCCTGATCGTCATGGGCACCGAACAATCGGGGCTGACGCCGGAGATCGCGGATACCTGCGACCTCAATGTTAAAATCCCGATGCGCGGCCGCGCCGACAGCCTCAACCTTTCGGTCGCGACGGGCATCATGATCTACGCGGCCAGCGGCCTGTGAAGACGTTCGTTCCGGACTGGTTCCTGACCGGCATGTTCGTTGCCATCCTGCTGGCAGCGGCCTTCCCCGGCCCCGGTGCCGAAGGCGGCTGGATGCACCCGGAACTGCTCACCAAGGCCGGGGTGGCGCTCGTCTTCTTCCTCAACGGCGCGGGCTTGTCGTTCAAGGCTTTGAAGGACGGCATCTTTCGCTGGCGGCTGCACCTGCTGATCCAGACGTCGACCTTCCTGCTGTTCCCGGTGATCGGCGGCCTTCTTCTGCTGGCCGCCGGCCGCTGGATTTCGCCGGATCTCAGGCTCGGCTTCTTCTATCTTTGCGCCCTGCCTTCCACCGTGTCGTCGTCGGTCGCCATGACCTCCGCGGCCCGTGGCAACGTGCCGGTGGCCGTCTTCAACGCCACCTTGTCGTCTCTGCTTGGTGTCATCATTACTCCGCTGTGGATGAGCCTTATGCTCAACACATCCGGACAACACATGGATATTGTTAAGGTCTTTGTCGACCTTTGCACCTGGCTGGTCCTGCCGCTGGTTGCGGGCCAACTGATGCGGCCGCTGATCGGCGCGTGGATTCACAAACACAAGAAGCTGACCCAGGTCGCCGACCGCGGGACCATCCTGCTGCTGGTCTACACCTCGTTCTGTGACTCGTTCGCCAAACACATATGGACCGGCAATTCGCCGGCGACGTTGATCCTGACGCTCATCGCCACGCTCGGCCTTTTTTTCCTGGTATTGAGGCTGCTGTGGGCCGTTTGCGACCGGTTCGGCATCGCGGCGGAATTCCGCGCCGCCGTCGTGTTCTGCGGCACCAAGAAGAGCCTGGCCACCGGCGTGCCGATGGCGCATTTGATCTTCGCAGGCAATCCGGCGCTGGGGCTTATTCTGCTGCCGATAATGATATACCACCCGCTGCAGCTTCTCAGTTGCACGCCGCTCGCCAGCCGCTGGGCGAAAGAAGCTGAAAATTAAAAAGATTTAAGGTGGACGCGGTTCATATTGCGTTCATTTTGACGACCATAGGCTGACAAGCGTAACCTCTGGAGGGGCTTATGAAATCCATCGTTCTGAAACTCTGCGCCGCAGCCGTCCTGGCATCGTCGCTGTCCGGCTGCATCGTCTATGTGTCGCCGGACGATCACGACCACCATGTCCGCGTCTATCATCACACGGATAAGGACGCGCCTGCGCCCGACGAAAAGCCCGCAGCGACTACCGACAAGACTCCCGCTTAATCAACCGCTTCTTCCTCAGGGGAATTCCATGAAAACGCTTGTTACCCGCCTTCTGATCGTCGCGCTGGCCGCCTCGGCCCTGTCCGGCTGCATCATCATCGACCGCAGTGGCGAAAGCCATTCGAGCCAGTATCGTTAATTCAAGGTGCAGGGCTGCCCAAAACCTGATGGGGTTGGGCAACCGTCCACATTGTGCCTTTAGCGGTTGCCGTTTCATGCTGAAATGGTCAACCGCATGAGGAGCACGCCATGAAACGCCTCGTTACCGCCGCCGTCATGGGCCTGATCGCGACCGCCTTTGCCGGCTGCATCACGATCTGAAGTCAGGCGTACTGATACGGTCCGCCCCGCTCCAGCGCTCTCTGATAGGCCGGGCGGGCGTGGATGCGCTCGAGCCATTGCCGGATATGCGGCTTATCAGCCGCATTGGCGCGATAGGCTGCGGTTTCTACCGGAAAGCTCATCATGATGTCGGCGGCCGTGAAGTTGTCGCCCGCGAACCAGCCTGTAGCCCCGAGCGACTCCTCCCAGAAATCGATATTGGCCGTCACGTTCGGCCGCACCAGCGTTGCCTCGAGCGTATCGGCGATCCTTTTCGCGACCGGCCGGGCGAACCACGGCGCCTTGGCGCGGATGCGGTCCGAGATCAGCTTCAGCAGCAGCGGCGTCATGGCCGACCCTTCGGCGTAGAACATCCAGTAGGTAAACTGGGTCCTGGCGCGGGTTTTGGCGTTCGGGACAAGGCCGAGGCCCTCATAGGTGTTCAGCACATAGTCCATGATGGCGCCGGTTTCGGCAATGGCCTGTCCGTCCTCGGTGACGATGATCGGCGCCTTGCCGAGCGGGTGGATTGTCTTCAGCTCAGGCGGCGCCAGCAGATTGGCGTCGCGCTTATAGACCTTGAGGTCATAGGGGACGCGCAGTTCCTCAAGCAGCCACAGCACGCGTTGCGAGCGGGAGTTTTCCAGATGGTGGACGGTAATCATTCAGCGGACCTCTCTCACGAACCGTATCTTATACGCGTACCGTTCCATATGGATGCAATTATGTTCACGTTCCCCGCGGTTTGGCCCGGGTCGTCGGATCGGCCTCGCGCGGATTTTCCGGCCAGACATGGCGCGGATACCGGCCCTTCATTTCGCTGCGGACCTCGGCCCATGAGCCGTCCCAGAAGGCCGGCAGGTCGCGCGTGATCTGGATCGGGCGGTGCGCCGGCGATGTCAGGGCCAGCACCACGGGAATCCGCTTCGGCCCCAGAGCCGGATGGACCGTGGTGCCGTAAAGCTCCTGCACCCGGACGTCGACGCGCGGGCCGCCTTCGGCCGTGTAGTCGATGCGGATATTCGACCCCGTCGGCATTTTCAGCGTCTCGGGCGCCAGCTTGTCGAGGTTTCGCTGCTGGTCGTAGGTCAGGACGTCGCGAAGGGCGTTATAAGTGTCCTGAACGTTCAGGGACAGCATGGATCGCCCGGCGGCATAGGGTCCGAGCCAGGATTCGAGCGTGGCAAGCAGGTTTTCGTCCCCCATGTCGGGCCACGACTCGTCCTGGCCGCGCAGGAAGGCCACGCGGGCGCGAAGGCTGTCAAAAGCTTCCGAAGTCTTCAGGGCTTTCAAGCCCTTTTGCTGGATTTCTTCAGCCTCGGCATGAAGAAGGAGTTCGGGCGGAATTTGCGCCATCGGCTTCGACGACAGGATCAGTGCGCCCAGTCGCACCTGTTCGAAGGCGCGGAAGCGTCCATTCTGTTTTTCCAGAACCGGGCCGCGTTCGAGCCGGTCGGCGAACAGCGCGGTGATTTCGGCTTCCGTCAGTGCCGCGCCCAGCAGGATGCGGTCGCGATTCGAGCCGCCGCCGAGATTCCCCACGGCCACGAAGTCGGCGCGCGCCAGCGGATCGTGTTCGTCGACATAGACACCACGCCCGTTGGCCATGACGAATTCGCCGGGCTTGCCGCGGGCGCGGGCCACGCGTTCGGGGAAGCACTCGGCCAGCAGGTGGTGCGACAGCACGCGGCCGCCGGCCCTGCCCTGGCCCTTGACCAGGGTTTCGGCCTGGCGCGCCCAGTTTTCCGCCAGGTGTCGCGCCTGGGTCACCTTGGGCGAGCGGTCGCGGCCCAGGGCCTCCAGCCGCAGGTCGAGGTCGGTGGCCTTGCCGCCGACGCCGGTTTCCGACAGCAGAACGGCCAGGTGCGCGCCCTGGGCCGCTGCGCCCATTTCGGCGGCCTTCAACAGCATGTGCGCCAGCCGGGGCGCCATCGGCAATTGCGCCATCAGCTTGCCGTGCGCCGTCAGTTCGCCGTGGGTGTCGAGCGCGCCCAGCGCCTTGAGCAGTTTCACCGCCTCGTCCATGGCGGCACGGGGCGGATGATCGAGGAGCGCCAGGCCTTCGGTCGATTTCGCGCCCCACAGACGCAAGGACAGCGCCAGTTGCGACAGGTCGGTTTCGAGGATTTCGGGCCTGGCGAAGGGGATCAGCGAGCGGTCCTGTTCGGCGTCCCACAGGCGGTAGGCGTCGCCGGCCTGCGTGCGGCCCGCGCGGCCGCGGCGCTGATCGGCCGAGGCGCGCGACACGCGTTCGGTGACGAACTGGGTGACGCCGCGTGCCGGATCGAAGCGCCCCAGGCGTGACAGCCCGCAATCGAGCACCATGGACACCTTGTCGAGCGTCAGCGAGGTTTCGGCTATCGCCGTGGCCAGCACGATCTTCGGGTGGCCGGGCGCGTTCTTCGAAAGCACGCGCGCCTGGTCGCGGAAATCCATGGCGCCATAAAGCTTGTGCAACTCGATGTACGGGGCGACGCCAGCCTCCTCGATACGCTGCGCGGTGCGGTGGATTTCGCCCTGCCCCGGCAGGAAGACCAGCATGGTTTCGGCGTTTTCGGGCTTAAGCTTGGCGGACAGCCGCGCCGTATGGCGCGCTACGTCCGTCTCCATCGGCAGGGCCTGGTCGCGGCCAAGATAGTGGGTGGCAATCGGGAAGGTTCGGCCGAGCGAGGTAAAGCCACGGGCATCCGGCAATAGTTCCAGCACGCGTTCGCCATCGAGCGTCGCCGACATGACCAGCAGCCGCAGGTCGTCGCGCAGGACCGTTTGGGCGTCGCGGGCGAAGGCCAGGCCGAGGTCGGCATCGAGGCTGCGTTCGTGGAATTCATCGAAGATGACGCAGCCGATGCCGTCGAGCGACGGATCGTCGAGGATCATGCGCGAGAAGATGCCTTCGGTGACGACGGTGATCCGGGTTTTCGCCGACACTTTGCTTTCGCCCCGGACGCGGAAGCCCACGGTCTGACCGACGCTTTCGCCGAGCGTTTCCGCCATGCGCGCGGCAGCCGCCCGCGCCGCCAGCCGCCGGGGTTCGAGCAATACGATCGACCGGCCCTGGAGCCAGGTCTCGTCGAGCAGGGCCAGCGGCACGCCGGTCGTCTTGCCCGCGCCGGGCGGCGCGATGATCAAGGCGGTCGTGTGGCCGGCCAGCCAGGCCTTCAACTCGGGGAAAATCTCTTCGACGGGAAGCATGGCGGGGGATTAGCAGAGACGGGGCCAATAAAAAAGGCGCTCCGAAGAGCGCCTTTTCCGTTTAATCCGTCGTGCCCGGAGGCGGCGGAAGGTCCGCATCCTCTTCGTGGACTTCGATGATGCCCTTGCGGACATTCGAATTCCAGAAGCCGTAGGCGAAGTAGAAGACCAGGCCGATGACGGCCCAGGTGCCGAAGACCATCCAGGAGGTCTTGTCGAGGCTGAAGAACAGCAGCAGGCAGCCGAAGATCGACAACGGCGCGACGATGAAGAGCAGCGGCGTCTTGAACGGACGCGGGCGGTTCTTGTCGGTGAAGCGCAGGATCATGACGCCCGCCGACGCGGCGGCAAAGGCGAACAGCGTACCGGCGTTGGAATAGTCGGCCAGCGAGCCCACGGGCAGGAAGGCCGCGGCGATGGCTACGAAGATGCCTGTCACCAGGGTGATGACCCACGGCGTCCTGAACTTGGTGTGGACGGCGCTGAGGCCCTTGGGCAGCAGGCCGTCACGCGCCATGACGAAGAAGACGCGGGTCTGGCCGTACATCATCAGCAGCACGACCGACGGCAGGGCAAAGGTCGCCGCCAGGCCGATCAGGTTGCCGAAGATCGGGTTCGGCGCCACTTCGCGCAGGACATAGGCCAGGGCTTCGTGGGAGCAGACCAGCGGAGCATGCTGGCCGGTGCAGGCGGCGCTGCCGTAAAGGGCGGTCGAACCGTCGGCGAAATACTTGCCCGTGGCCGGATCGATGAGCGGCTGGGCGCCGAACGAACCGATGACGCCGCCGGCAACCAGCAGGTAGAAGACGGTGCAGATGAGCAGCGAGGCGATCAGGCCGATCGGCACGTTGCGCTGCGGGTTCTTGGTTTCCTCGGCGGCAGTCGAAACCGCGTCGAAGCCGACATAGGCGAAGAAGATCGAGGCGGCCGCGCCGAGCACGCCGACACCCGAGCCGTCGAGCGGGTTGCCCCAGCCGCGCGGCGTAAACGGATTGAAGTTGTGCAGGTGGCCGGTCGCCAGCGGCAGGGTGATGATGATGAAGAGCGTCAGCGCCGCGATCTTGATGGCGACCAGGACGGCGTTGAAGGTAGCGCTTTCCTTGGTGCCGATAATCAGCAGCGTGGTGACGAATACCGTGATCAGGACGGCCGGCAGATTGATGATGCCGCCGACTTCACCGCCGTGGATGAAGCCGAGCGAAATCGGCGGGCCGACGGTTAGCGCATGTGGCAGATGTATCCCGACATTGTCGAGGAAGCCGACAATATGGCCGGACCAGCCGACCGCCACGGCGGAGGCGCCGAGCGCATATTCGAGAATCAGCGCCCAGCCGACCAGCCAGGCCATCAGTTCGCCCATGACGGCGTAGGAATAGGTGTAGGCCGACCCCGCGACCGGCACCATCGAGGCCAGTTCCGAGTAGCACAAGGCGGCGACGGCGCAAACCGCGCCGGCGACGATGAAGGAGATCATCATGCCGGGCCCCGCCTTTTGGGCTGCCGCGGCGGTAAGAACGAAGATGCCGGTGCCGATGACGGCGCCGATGCCCAGGAGGGTCAGCTGGACCGGGCCCAGCGAGCGATGCAGCGATTTCTTTTCCGCTGTCGCAAGGATAGCGTCGAGTGGCTTGATCCGCCAAAAACTCATGTTTTTCTCTTTTTCGCAAAGGTGTCAGCCACGGGATCTCTGATCGCCCCCTTGGCATTACAATCGAGCCTATAATGGAATAGTAAAATCTGCAAATACCCTTTGTCGCAGGCCTTGAACGCCGTGCCTGCCGTGGTCATATGCGGTCGTTTTCCCGAATCCGGAGTTTGCCGTGTCCGAACAATCCCCCATCGGCGTCCTGATTGCGCCCGTCACGCCGCTGCAGCAGAATTGTACGGTTGTCTGGTGCACGAAAACCAACAAGGCGGCGATCATCGATCCCGGCGGCGATGTCGAACCTGTTCTGGCAGAACTTCAACGTCGCGGTCTAACCCTCGAAAAAATTTGGGTTACGCATGGACATGCCGATCATGCCGGTGGCACCCAGACCTTGCGCGAACTGACCGGTGTGCCCGTCGAGGGACCACACCGGGATGACGAATTCTGGATCGAACGTATCCCCGAAGACGCGAAACGCTGGGGCATTTATGACGCCCGAAGCTTCGTGCCCGATCGCTGGCTGGAGAACGGCGATACGGTGACCCTGGGGGAAACCACGTGGCAGGTCATCCACTGTCCGGGCCATACGCCGGGGCATGTCGTCTTTTACCAGCCGGAGGCGAAGTTCGCCCAGGTCGGCGACGTGCTGTTCCAGGGCTCGATCGGCCGCACCGATTTTCCGCGCGGCAATCATGCCGACCTGATCAACGCCATTACGACCCGGCTATGGCCGTTGGGCGACGTGCGCTTCGTGCCGGGTCATGGCCCTATGTCGAGCTTCGCCGCCGAGCGCCGCAGCAACCCCTATGTTGCCGATCGTGTGGTCGGACAGGCCCGGCCCAATGTTTCCGGGCCGGGTTAAGGTTTAGCCGTATCGACTTGAACAAGGAGACATTTCGGCCCTCCCCATAAATGGGGAGCGCCGAGCCGGGTAATTGCTTGGGACCAATCACCCCTTGAGCAGCGGGGCCAGCTTTTGCGCCACGCCCATGTCGCCCTGGATCTTCATCTTGCCCATCATGAAGGCCATCATCGGATCGAGCGCGCCCTTGCCCATGGCTGTAAGGTCGTCGATCGAGATCTGGATGGTGGTGTCGGCGGGCTTGTCTTCGTTGCTGACGACGTTCGGTACGTTGGCGGCGTCGATCAGAATCTTGCCGGCGTCGCCGAAGTCGAACTTGACGACCTTGCCGAGGCCCGAATTTTCGCCGACAGCCGAGGCGATTTTTTGCGTCAGGGTTTCCAGATCGGACATGGCCGTTTCCTTTGGATGTGTTACGGGTGCGCGGACCTTAGCCCAGATTCTGCGGCAGGCAAGATAGTCGTAAGGTCAAGCTTCGGAGTTTTCGTGCAAAGATTTGATTGTGTGGTCCTCGGCGCCGGCGCCGCTGGCCTGATGTGCGCCATCGAGGCCGGGCGGCGCGGCCGCTCGGTGCTGGTGATCGACCACGCCGCCAAGCCTGCCGAGAAGATCCGCATCTCGGGCGGCGGCAAGTGCAACTTCACGCACCTGAAGGCAACGCCGAAAAACTACATCTCGGAAAACCCGCACTTCTGCATCTCGGCGCTGAAGCGCTTCACGCCGTGGGATTTCCTCGACCGCGTCATCCGGCGCGGCATTCCCTATTATGAAAAGAGCGAAGGCCAGCTGTTCTGCGAAACCTCGGCCATGGACATCATCAAGATGCTGCTCGACGATCTCAAGGCCGCTGGCGGACAGTTGCGGCTTTCGACCTCGGTCGGCGGGGTCGAGCGTACGGACGACGGCTTTGCGTTGCAGACTTCCGGCGGCCCGATCACCTGCGAAAAGCTGGTGGTGGCGACCGGCGGGCTGTCGATCCCGAAGATGGGCGCGACCGGCTTCGCCTACGATCTGGCGCGGCAGTTCGGGCACGGCATCGTGGAGACCCGCCCTGCCCTCGTCCCGTTCACGCTTGGCCCCGACTGGCAGGAGGCGCTTTCGGGGCTTTCAGGCGTTTCGATCGAAGCAAGGGTTTCGGCCGGCAAGACCGTTTTTTCCGACGGCTTTCTGTTTACGCATCGTGGCCTGTCGGGGCCCAGCATCCTGCAGATTTCGAGTTACTGGCGGCCCGGCCAGGCGGTGACCATAGACCTTTGTCCGGGTGAGCGCGCCGAAGAATGGCTATTGAACCGCAAGCGATCTCGCGGCAGGCAGTCCCTGGTGACGGCCTTGTCCGACCTTTTGCCCAGAAGACTGGCCGAACGCTGGATCGGGATCGAAGGCTTGCAGGCCGAAAGTCATGTCGCCGACTTGCCCAATGCAAGCCTGGTGAAAATGGCGGCCGCGATCAATCGCTGGAGCCTTACGCCGATGGGCACGGAAGGCTATCGCACGGCCGAGGTCACGGCGGGCGGCATCGATACCAGCGAACTGTCGTCGCAGACCCTGGAAAGCCGCCTGTGCCCGGGGCTTCATTTCATCGGCGAATGCGTCGACGTCACCGGCTGGCTGGGGGGGTATAACTTCCAGTGGGCATGGGCGTCGGGCTGGGCGGCGGGCCAGGCTGTTTAGCGCATGGTCGTGACGGCTAGCGCCGTCAGCATCATGGAGGTGCCGGCGACGCCGCCCCAAAGCGCGACCTGAACGGCCAGATTGAGGGCGGCCTTGCGTTTTTCGGCCTGGCCGGGTTTCGCGTAAGGGCGATAGCGGTACATTCAGTCCTCCAGGTAGAAGAGGTCTTCGACCTTGGCTTCCAACACGCGCGCCAGTCTCAGGGCCAGAATTGTCGACGGCACGAAGATCGCGTTTTCGATGGTATTGATCGTCTTGCGCGAGACCTGCGCCCGCACGGCCAGGTCGGCCTGGGTCAGGCCGCGCGCCGTCCGGTAGTCCTTCAGACGGTTTTTGAGCGATTCCAAGCTCAGCTCCGGTACAGGAAGGCATAGGTCAGCGACGGCGCCGCGACGCCCAGGGCCAGCAGGAAGGGCGCGGCCGCGCGGATGTCGATTGGGACGAAGAAGCTTGTGGCATAAAGCCCGGTCACCGCCAGCAGCAGCGTCCAATACCCCGTCTGGAAGGCGCGCCTGGTATAGCTGAGAGCGTTGACGATCATAAGCCCGCGACGCAGCCCGGCTATCCCTTCGGCCTGTTTCAACAATGTGTCCGTATCGGTCATGCAGACCTCCCTTTGTCACCTATGGGTTACATGTAACCTTTGGGTGACAATGTGTCAAGCTACGAAAAAAGGCCTCCGGAGGCGTCCGAAGGCCTTTGCTGCTATGCTTTGGGGGCACACTATCCGAAGTGGATGTCCGATGCGGTAACCGTCGCCCCGCCATTGAAGGTCGCGATGGCAATGGCAGCGTCACCGCCTGCGCCGTCGTGATCCCAGTAGAGGGTGTGGGTCGCGGCATCCCAGACGA
>CAKZJB010000025.1 GCA_936940865.1 uncultured Asticcacaulis sp.
CACGCCCGCCAGCGCCGTGGCCGCCGCCGCCAGCCCCAGGGCCAGGCCCGGCGCGGCCGACTGCGACACCAGGCCGAACAGAACCGACGCGCAGATCGCGCCGAAGGTCTGGCCGGTCAGGCGCGCCGTGCCCTGCATGGCGCCGGCCGCGCCGCTGCGCGCTTTGGGCGCCGACAACAGCAGGATGCGGTTGTTGGGGGTCTGGAACAGGCCGAAGCCCGCGCCGGCGGCGATAGTGCCGATGACAAAGGTCGTGCCATCCCCTGGGCCCAGCGCAACGACCGCGAGGCCGATGGCCAGCAGCGCTCCGCCGGCCGCGCACAGCCACGCCGTCGGCACGCGGTTGGCCAGCCGCCCCGATATCGGCGCCATGATCACAACGGCGGCCGGCCACGGCATCATGTACAGCCCCGCCTCCGTCGGCGTCATGTGCAGGTCCTGCTGCAGGTAAAAAGGCAGGGCGACATAGCTCATCATCTGGCCGGTAAAGCAGCAGACCGAGGCGATGACGGCCACACTGAACGCCTTGTTGCGGAACAGGTCCACCGGCACCAGCGGCGCCGCGCTGCGCCGCTCAAGCCGCAGCAAAAGGGCAAGGCAAACGGCCGCGGCGGCCATCAGGGCGGCGCCGGTCAGCGGCGCCCTGGCCAGCCGGTCCGCGCCACAGAAGAAGAGGATGAACATCAGGGTGTTGACCGCGACCGCACCGGCGTCGAGGCGGCGCGCCGAACCCTTTGGGTGCGGCAGCAGGCCGCCGCTCAGCAGGACTATGGCCCCGATCGGCAGGTTGACGGCGAACAGCCACGGCCATGGCGCGACCGACAGGATGGCGCCGGCGATCCCCGGCCCCGCCGCCGACGAAATGGCGATGGTCATGGCGTTGATGCCGATGATGGTGCCGAGCAGCCGCTGCGGCACGGCGAAGCGCAGGGTCATGGTGGCCAGCGCCATGATGGCGCCGCCGCCCAGCCCCTGCACGAACCGGGCACAGACCAGCATGGGCAGGCTGGCGGCCATGGCGCAGGCCCCCGAGGCCAGGATGAAAACGGCGACGCCGGCCAGGAAGACCCGGCGCGGTCCGAACTTTTCGCCCAGCGCCCCGCACGGCAGCAGGGCCACCAGAACGGCCAGCTGATAGCTCGACACCACCCAGACCGTGTCCGACGCACTGGCCCGGAAGGTCCGCGCGATCGAGGGTAACGCGATGTTGGCGATCGCCCCGTCGAGGACGACCAGGACAAGGGCGATCAGCAGAACGCCGACGGCGAGATCGCGCTGCGGCCTGGGCAGGCCATCGGACGTATCGGGGACAATGGAAGGCGACGGTGCGTTCATGGGCATGATCCTTGGTTGCCCTCCATATATTCCAACGGATGAATTGCACCAGACGCAACAAACTCAAGAAAGCTTTGCGTTCAACGCCATAGGTGCCTACACTCCGCGCATGAGCGATCCCGACTTCAACCTGCTGCCGGCGCTGGATGTCCTGCTGGCCGAACGCAGCGTGACCGCCGCTGCCCGGACCCTGCGGCTCAGCCCGTCCGCCATGAGCCGGACGCTGGCGCGGCTGCGCACGCTGATCGGCGATCCCCTGCTGGTGCCCGCCGGACGGACCATGGTCCTGACGCCGCATGCCGAGGCCATTGCGGGCGATGTGCGCAAGGCGGCGGCGGACGTGCTGGGCGTGCTGCGGCCCGCGCCGGGCATCGACGTCCACAATCTGAAGCGCGTCTTTTCGATCCGCGTCAACGAGGCCTTCGTCCTGACCCACGGCGCCCGGCTGCATGCTGCGGTGGCCGCCGCCGCGCCCGGCGTCCGCCTGCGCTTCGCGCCCAAGCCGGATAAGGATATCCGCAGCCTGCGCGACGGGCAGATCGACATGGATATCGGCGTCGTGCCGGGCGATGCCGGCGAGCTTCGCGCCCAGACCCTGTATCGCGACCGCTTCGTCGGCGTCGTGCGGACGGGCCATCCGATCCTCAGCGAAGGCGTCACGCCGGAGCGGTACGGCGGTTTCGGCCACGTTTCGGACTGGGGCCATGTCGTGGCGTCGCGCCAGGGCCATTTCACCGGGCCGGTCGACGAAGCGCTGGACGCGCTGGGCATCGTCCGCGACGTCAAGGTGATCGTGCCGAGCTTCCCGGCCGTCGTGGCCATGGTTGCGGCGTCGGACCTGATCGGGCTGGTGCCGCGGTCCTTTGCCGCCGCGGCCTCCGGCATCGCCATCTTCCCCCTGCCGGTGGCGACGCCCGAGATCGTGATTTCACAGATATGGCACCCGCGTGTCGACGCCGACCCGGCGCACCGCTGGCTGCGCGGCGTCATCCACGACGCCTTCCGGACCTTGGCCAGGGATTAGCCGACCATGATCCTGGGCCGGGCCGCGTCGGGCTGGGCGCCGGCAAGCTCGAAGCGGATTTCCTTGCGGCGATAATCGATGGCCACGCTGGCGAACTGTCGCATATAGTCCATGCCGACCAGCACGGCCGGCTTGTTCCGCAGGCCCCAGTCGTCGAAATTCGGCGCATCCGAGATGACGATGTCGCCGTCATTGAACATCAGGTCCTCGATGCGGATCTGCTTGATCGGCACCAGCCGTCCGACCGCCTCCCCGCCCGTCACGCCCGTCAGGGTAACCGGCGCAAGCTCGGGATGGGTATCGGGCTTCAGCGCCGCCTGAAGGGCGCGGTTGCCGATCGACAGCTCGGCGCCCGTATCGATGAAGGCCGTGGCGTGGACGCCGTCGACGACGCATTGGTTGGACCTGAGGCGCCCGGCCTTGCCCGGGGCGCGGATGACGACGATCTGGGAGTCGGCGGGAACCGGGCCGAAGATGCTTTTCGAGCGTTCGATGCGCAGTTCCTGGTGGCGGAAGTCGAAGGTGACGCGGGTCCCGTTGATCACGTCCAGGCCCAGGAAACCGTCAGCCTTGAGCAAGACACGCGGCAGGACCGGCATGACCATGTCCTGCTTGGAAAAGGTGCCGTAGTCGAGCTGTTTCACCGCCACCAGATCGGTCATGAGGTCGCGGATGACCCCCTGGACGTTGGCGCGCCCGACCGTCTGCAGCCCCAGTTCGTTGACGAGCGTATCGGACACGACCGAACGCTCGGCCCCTGTGTCGACGATGAAGCGGTAGGGGCGGCCGTTGACCTTGACCTCGGCGGCCAGCAGGGTCGAATCGCTGCGCGTCCTGACGCTGGTGGTCTCGGTCGCCTGCTCGGAGGACGATGAGGAAGAGGACTGGGCGTCCTGCGCCCGCGCCGCCAGCGGCCCGAGCGCCGCCAGGGCTGCGGCCAGAGTCAGAAAATCGCGGCGAGACCCCTCGCGCGCCTGCGGCGTATCCGCCATGAACCCCTCCCATATTATGGTTTTTCCGGCAGCCTATCCGCATACTCGGGTTTCGACAACACGGTTATCATGCGGCGGCGGCGCCAAAAAAGTGGCAGCATGTCGGGCGGGCCAATTGATACGGCCTTCAATTACCGTTCCTGTCTTCGGCCTTGCCCGCGCTTTCGGCGCGCAGGGGACCGCGGACCGGGCAAACCTCCTGCAGGTAGCCGTCGAGCGTATTGACGATGTGCTCCGGCACGATGCTGTAATGGACGAACTTGCCCTTCTTGACGCTGGTGATCAGGCCGGCGTTTTCCAGGATGCCCAGGTGCTTGGACAGGGAAGGCTTGGTCATGTCGAAGCGTTCGGCGATCTCACCCGCCGTCATCGACGTCTTGGACAGATAGGCCAGGATTTTCAACCGGGGCTCCGACGCCAGGGCTTCGAACGTCTTGACCACGCGCATGGGCACTCCCCGGCCAACATTTAGTCATTTAGCGTATTGACTAAATGTATTCACCGTCATAACGATTAGCTTGTTAGCTAAATGTAGGCATGATCGGACCGCCGGTCAAGCCCATGCAAGGCTATGGGAGGCGGATATGGGGAAGGATTTCGAGAATATCGCGCGCATCGGTGGCGGGGACGCCGATGCCGTCAGGGGAAGGGTCGTCTGGTCTCCGGTCCGGTCGCTCTTTCTGATCGCCATGTATGCCGGCACGGTGACCGGAGCGGTGCTCTACCTGCGCATCGACACCGTCCTGCTGTTTGTGGTCAAGACGGTCGCGGTCCTGCTGCTCGGCCATTCGGTCGGCATGCACAGGCGCCTGATCCACAAGAGCTTCGCCTGTCCGCTGTGGCTTGAGCGGTTCCTGGTCTATATGGGTACGCTCACGGGGCTGGGCGGGCCGTTCGCCATGATCCGCACCCATGATTTTCGCGACTGGGCGCAGCGCCAGCCGCTTTGCCACGACTACTTCGCCCATCGCCGCCCGCCGCTTGTCGATGCGGCCTGGCAGATGCATTGCGAACTGCGCCTTGCGCGTCCGCCGCGTCTCGACATCGAGCCGGAGGTTGCCCGCGACCCTTTCTACCGCCTGATCGACCGGCACTGGATCGCCGCGCACGGACCGTGGGTCGCGGTCTTCTTCATGATCGGCGGCTGGGCCTGGGTGTTATGGGGCGTTTGCGCCCAGATAGCCGTGACGGTCACCGGCCATTGGCTGATCGGCCATCTGGCGCATTCGGACCGCGCCCGGGACTGGCAGGTGCGCGGCGCCGGCGTCCAGGGCCGCAATGTCGACTTCGCCGGCCTGATCACCATGGGCGAAAGCTGGCACAACAACCATCACGCCTTTCCGGGGTCGGCACGCATCGGCCTCTACCAGGGCCAGTCCGATCCGGGCTACTGGTTCGTAAGAAGGCTTGAGGCCCTGGGGCTGGCCTGGGACGTCTGCCTGCCGCAAGACCTGCCGCACCGCCCCAATCTGTATTGGGTGGGCGGCAAGGCGCCCCCGCTGCGCCCGGCGCGCCGGTTCTGACACCAAGGGTCATTCCCGGTGGCTGTCGGTATAATGCCGGTCAGGTGTCCGCCAGTATCTGGACCAGGTCCACGATACGCTGGCGCTGACGGGGCGACCGAACCCGCATGAAGACAGAGGCCAGTTCGGCGCCTTCGGCCGTCGACATGAAACCGGCCTCCGCCTCGCCGTCAAACCCCTGACACAGATAGCCGACAGTCACGTCCAGTACCCGCGCCATGTCGTACAGGCGCGATGCCGAAATGCGGGTCGCGCCGCGCTCGTACTTCTGGACCTGCTGGAAGGTGATGTCGACGGCCCTGGCCAGCGTGTCCTGGCTCATGCCCAGCTGGCGGCGGCGCATACGGACGCGGGAACCGACATGGAGGTCGAAAGGATGCGGCGCCCTGTCGTCTGCGAAGACAACCGGCGGTACGTTACCAGCTTCCATCGCATTCCCGTCCGTTCCTGCTGCCTGCATATCATTCCCTCCAACAAGGTCACGACCGCGTTTCATGGGGCGATCGAAACATTCCCAAAGGCCTATTGGACGGATGAAAAAATCCCTTCAAGTGGGATAACGAAAGATGATTTATTTATTCTGGGGGTCTGTGGCGGCCTTGCATCAGTGCCCAATCTGGTGCCTTTCAACGCAATACCAGACACGGCAAGCGTGTAATCCGTTACGCCGGCAAAGCCCTTGCAAAACCGGCGAGAACGCGGGTCGAATTCTCTGCGGCCAGCCGCATGAAGGTCGTCATCTCGTTCGAATCGCTCCCGGCGCCGGCCAGGTCCGACACGCTGCGGAACGCCAGGAACGGGACGGTATTGGCGAAGGCGACATGGGCCACCGCCGCGCTTTCCATGTCGGCGATCCGGGCCCCGAACGCGGAGGCCAGATAGTCGCGATAGGCGGCGTTGTCGACGAAGGCCGGCCCCGACACCGCGCTGCCGCCGGCGTGGACCCGAGGGACATGATGCAGATACTGACCGTCGGCGGTATGATCGCGCAGGTCGACGCCTTCCATCCCGGCGGCGATGGCGAACAGGCCCGGATCGGTCTCGAACCATAGCCGGGGCGCCGGCTTCGTCGCGGCGTTGCCGGTCACGATCCGGTTGGGCAGCATCATGCCGAATCCGGGCAGGTCCGCCTTCCAGCTCAGCCAGCCGGGCGCAACGAAATCCCCCTCCCTTTCCCGCCCCATGATGACTTCCAGGGATTGCGCCCAGCGTTGCGGGATCACGACGTCGCCGATATTGAGCGCCGGATCGACGCTGCCGGCTATGCCCGACATCAAAAGGCAGTCCGGCGCATAGCGGTCGATCATCAGCTGCGCCGTCATGGCGGCGTTGACCATGCTCATGCCGCACATCATGATGACGGCGTCGCGGCCTTCGAAACGGCCGGTTACCGCTGGAATTCCGTTCAGGGTCAGCGTTTTTACATCCGTAATAACGTCGTGCAAGGCCGCCCATTCGGGCTCGAAGGCCGACAGGATGCCGATCAGCGCCATATCAGGCCGCCTTGTGTTGGGGATCGAAACGCCTGGCCAGGTCGCCGTCGCGGAAGATCAGCGTCGTACCGGGCTTAACGTCGGTCCAGACCTCGTCGCGCGTCAGGGGCCGCGTCGCCACGATCACCACCTTGTCGCCGGGCGAGGTTTCCTTGGCGAAATCGACCTCCAGGTCCTCGTCGATCAGGCGGGCGCGGCCGAAAGGCGCGGCGCGGCGGATAAAGCACAGACGTTTGGAACAACTGGTATAGAGCGACCGGCCGTCGCCCAGCAGGGCATTGAACACGCCAAGCGTCCGCAAATGCGCGAAGGCGTCGGCGATCGCGCGGTCGAGCACCGCTTCGGACGGGCGCTTCGCGAAACGCGCCCGCAGCCCGTCCATCAGCCAGCAGAAGGCGTGTTCGCTGTCGGTCGTGCCGATCGGCGTGTGGAACCGCAGCGGCAAGCCCTTCACGCCCTTAAGCTGGCCATTGTGGGCGAAGCTCCAGTTGCGCCCCCACAGCTCGCGCTGGAACGGATGGGTGTTCTCCAGCGCGATGCGGCCGCGATTGGCCTTGCGCACATGGGCGATGACCAGGCGGCTCTTGATCGGATAGGCCTTGAGGAATTTCGCCAGCTCCGAATGGGCGCTGGGACTGGGATCGTGCAGCGTGCGGCAGCCGTTCTGCTCGTAGAAGCTGATCCCCCAACCGTCCGTGTGCTTTCCTGTCACGCCGCCGCGGCTCGACAGGGCCGAGAAGCTGAAACGGATATCGGTTGGCACATTGGCGCTCATCGCCAGGAGTTCGCACATGGATTCAGACCCTCCGGCCTACTCCTTCCGATGTGCGCCCCCCAGCGTCAAGTCAGTATTCCTGTGCCGTCGTACGGAACAGACCTTCATTGATATCGACATCGCCGGGCTGGCTCATGGCGAAGGCGACGGAGCGGGCATGGCCCTTCTGCCGCAGACGCGCGTGCAGGCCTACGTCGATGACGGGCGGCTGGTGCGCGTGCTCGAAGACGGGTGCGAGTCCTTTTCCGGCTATCACCGCTGCTATCCCAGGCGCCGTCAGACTTCGGCGGCCTTCGCCTTGGTGGTCGATGCCTTGCGGTGGCGGGGTTAGGCAAACAGGGCGCGGAGCCGACAGGTCAGTTCGCCGACGCCTTCTCCGGCACAACGGGCGCGACGGGCGGCTTCGGATCGGCCGGCGGCTTCAGCGCGTCGCCGTACCAGACGAGGTGCGCGGGTTTGAGGGGCATGTAGCTATCGTGCACTGACTGACGCTGGAGGGGCATCGTCGTGATCCTTTTTTGGTAATGTGGCGTTAAGGATCATGCCACTTCGGCCCCCGAAAATCGATACCGCCATTCCATCGTTTGCATGGCCTGGGCCATCACATGTTCGTGCAGTGCGCGAACATCATAACGCGACACCGGTGTCTATCGCGCAAAAGTCATATAATCCCATAAATAAAAGGCGTTTGCGGCGGATCGAACGGCTGGATTTTGCGCATGGCCCCCCAGCCCCGAAGACGCTCCGACAACCGGATATGGTCCCCGGGGGCGGAACGCGCGTCTCCGGGACATGCGATGTATTTTCGCCTCATAAGTAAAACTTTTTATTGCTGAAATCGTTTTCTCATATTGTGGACCCGTAACCGCCCGTGTAGCCATTTGGAATAACAACAACGCACCGGGGATTTCATCATGCGTAAATGGCTGGTTCTGGGCGTCGCCCTGACGGCGCTGATGGCGCCGCTCGCGCCCGCCCTGGCCGCCGAGCCGCAGCCATACAGTTTCGGGACCGTGCCCTTCGGCGCCGGCGGCTTCGTCGACGGTTTCGTCTATCATCCGAAGCAGAAGGACATCCTGTACGCCCGCACCGATGTCGGCGGCATGTATCGCTTCGACTATGCCAACAAGCGCTGGATTCCCCTGCTCGACCATCTCGGCCACGACGATTCCGACCTGATGGGCGTGCTGGCCATAGCCGTCGACCCCAACCGTCCGAACACCGTCTATGCCGCCTGCGGCCTCTATCTCGGCGAGTGGGCGCGCAAGGGCGCCATCCTGCGCTCGGACGACCAGGGCCGGACCTGGCAAAAGACCGACCTGCCGATCCATATCGGCGGCAATGCCGACGGCCGCGGCGCTGGCGAGCGCCTGGCGGTCGACCCGCACGATGGCAATGTCGTCCTTTTCGGCTCAAACCAGGACGGCCTGTGGAAGAGCAGCGACGGGGGCAGGACATTTGCCAGATCCGCCTCCCCCGCCCAATCCCTGAGCCTGGTGGCATTCGATCCCGCCGGCAACGGCACGGTCTATGCGGGCTCTGCCGAGGGCAAGGGCGGCCTGTTCGTAAGCACCGACAACGGCGCCGCGTTCAAACCCGTCGACGGCACGCCGCAGCAGGTACCGCAGCGCCTGGCCTTCGCCCCGGACGGTACGGTCTATGTTACCTTCGCGTCGAGCGGCAACAGCTACCCGGCCAATCCCAGCAACGCGGTGGCCGGCGGCGTGTGGAAGCGCGATCCGTCGACCGGAAAATGGAGCAATATCAGCCCCGTCCGCCCGGAAGGCGGCCAGGCCTTCGGCTATTCCGGCCTCGATGTCGGCCCCGACGGCATGGTGGTGACCGCCACGCTCGACCGCTGGTATCCGGGCGACGACGTCTTTGCCTCGAAGGACAAGGGCGCGCACTGGGTGGCGATGTCGGGCGTCTCGCGTCACGATCCGTCGCACTATCCGTGGCTGGTCAACTACCTCAAGGGCGAGGACAGGATGGGCCACTGGATAGCCGACCTGAAGATCAATCCCCTGAACGGCAATGAAATGATCTACGGCACCGGCTTCGGCCTGTGGATGACGGGAAACCTCAACGCCCTGGGGAGCAGCCAGGCGGTGATGTTCGACTTCGCCGTCGACAATTTCGAGGAAGGCGCCACGCTCCAGCTGGTCTCGCCCACCGGCGGTGCGACGCTTCTGGCGGCCATGGGCGACATTGGCGGCGGCGCCTGGGACGACATCACAAAAACACCGGACGCGGGGCTGTTCCGTCCCAACACCGAAAACAATTCCAGCGTCGACTACGCCGCCCTCAATCCGGGCTTCGTGGCCCGGGTCACGGCCAACGACGCCACGCACGGCTTCTATTCCGAGGATTCCGGCGCCAGCTGGACGGCGTTCGCATCGTCTGCCTACAAGGCCCCCGCACAGGGAGCTCCGTGGCGCGGACCGGGCGTCGTCGCCGTTTCGGCCAAGGGCAGCTCTATGTTGTGGGCGCCGGACAAGGACGTCGGCTATTATTCGGCCGACAAGGGCAAGACCTGGACGGCGTCGGCCGGCTGGCCCGCCGCCGGTGACGTCAGCCTGACCCCCATATCCGACAAGGCGATCGACGGCGTTTATTACGTGCTCGACCGCGCGGGCTCACAGGTCCTGATCAGCATCGACGGCGGCAAGAGCTTCAAGCCCATCGTCCAGGGCCTGCCCAAGCTGGAAGGCTGGCAGAACGCACAGTTGACCGTGGTTCCCGGCCGCATCCGCGACCTGTGGCTGGCGGCGCCCTATGGCCTGCTGCATTCGCGCGACGCCGGCACGCCGATGAAGGCGGTGACCTCGGTCGATACGGCATGGCTGGTCGGCTTTGGCGCGCCGGCAAAGCAGGGCGATTACCCGGCCGTCTATTTGTGGGGCAAGATCAAGGTGGCGGGCCGTCTGCAGGAAGGCCTGTGGCGCTCGGACGACGAAGGCAAGAGCTGGACGCGCATCAATGACGACGCTCATCAGTTCGGCGGCTTCCAGGCGATCACCGGCGACATGCTGGAATACGGCACGATTTACCTGGCCCCGCACGGCCGCGGGGTCATGGTGGGCAAGCCACAGCCGTAATCGCATCAACCCGGCGTAAAGGAAGCGGCGTTAAGACTCAGGCAACCGGATCGCGGGGGGCATTATGACGCAATCAACTTTCGAGACCCGCAGCCATTCGCTGACCTATGGCGACTATGCGGCCTACGCCTTCCATACCTTTTATCGCAACCTCCTGACGGTAAAAGCCGGGCTGTTCCATCTGGTGATAACCGTACTTCTGATCCTGTCGTTCGGCCTGCCGCCCCTGATCCGCGGAGACGTCGCCGGCGCCCTGCCGGGCACCCTTGGCTATCCGGCGTTCGTTCTGATCGCCGGCCCCTGCCTGTTTGGGGCGCGAATCCTGTGGGCAGCCAGGACCATCCCGGCGATGCGCGCGGCGAGGACCGTCATCTTTTCGCCGGACGCGCTGACGATCAATCGCAACGGCCTGGATGTAACCTTGGGGTGGGGGACTTTTCGCACAGTCTTCGAAACGCCCAAGGCCATCTACCTCATGCGAACGTCGGAAGCGCACATCGTTCCAAAGTCGACCTTTGCCTCTGCCGATACCGGCAAGCTGGCCGCCGCCCACGCCCGCCATCATGTTAAATACGCGACCGACAAGTCGACCAAGGTCTTCTACGACACCCCCGTCCCCGCACCGCCGACGGCGGACGAACAGGTCTCGCCGCCCTTCGAGTTGAACTTCAGACTGTTCGCCGAGATATTCCTCCGCAACCGTTACCACAGCCTGGGCGCCCTGCTTGGCCAACTGTCGGCGGCCGTCGCGATGTCGCTCTTCTATGCCTGGATTTACCGCATCGAACTTATGGAAGGCCAATATACCACCTTCCTGTTGTCGAGCCTGGGCTTTACCGCGCTGATTTTCATAGCGCCGGTTCTGGCGCTTCCCCTGTCATGGAAGCTGTCTCAAAAAGTCCCGACCGTCATGGGGCAACGCCGGGTCGCCATCACCCCCACCTATGTCCGCACCTTCGGCGAAGGCTATGATACCAGGTTCGCCTGGCGGGACTTACGACGTGTCGTGCGTACGCGCAAAGGCCTGGCCTGCTACACCATGCCACGCGGCGTTACCCTTGTGCCCGCCTCGGCCTTCGCGAGCCAGGCCGAGGCCGACGCCTTTTTCGACCAGGCCAAGGCCTGGGCGGACGCGGCGCGCGCCAAATGAAAAAGGCGGGCCGCTGCCGGCCCGCCTTTCCTGATATCCGAAAATTCCGGAAGCCGCCTATTTCGGCAGGGTGACCTTGCCCGTGATCCTGAGGGTCGCCGAAGCGACCCTGGCATAGGCCGGCTGGCCGCCGCCGAGGCTGATCGTGTAGCTGCCCGGCACCACGGCGCGTACGCCCTTGTCGTCGACCTGAGACAGGGCGCGGGCATCGAGCGTAAAGCTGACCGGCCTGGTTTCGCCGGCCTTGAGGTGCACGCGCGAAAAGCCGGCCAGCGCGTATTTCGCCGCGTCGCCCGGCTTGGTGACGTAAAGCTCGACGACCTCGTCGCTGTCGCGCTTGCCGGTATTGCTGACATTCACGCTCGCCTTCACACTCTTGCCGGCGGCAAGCGTCGAGGCCGACAGCCTGGCCTTCGAATAGGCAAACGTCGTATAGCTGAGGCCATAGCCGAAGGGATAAAGCACGTCGCCGTTGAAGAAACGGTAGGTGCGGCCCTTCATCGAATAGTCGGTAAAGGCCGGCAGCTGATCCACCGAACGGTAGAAGGTGACGGGCAGACGGCCCGCCGGGCTGAAATCGCCGGCCAGGGCCTCGGCGACCGCCTGGCCGCCCTGGCCGCCCGGATACCAGGTTTCCAGAATGGCCGGGATAGTCTTGTCGGCCCAGTTGACGGCGACAGCCGAGCCGTTCATCAGCACCAGCACAACCGGCTTGCCCACGGCCTGGACGCGTTCGAGAAGCTGTTCCTGCGCGGCCGGCAGGTCCAGGCTGGTGCGGTCGCCGCCGGCGAAACCGGCGGCCTCGACCTTCATTTCCTCGCCTTCGATGCGCGCCGACAGGCCGCCGACGAAGATCACGACATCGGCCTGTTTCGCGGCCTCGACGGCGTCCTGGCCGTCCTCGCCCGGCACGCTCCACACCAGCTTCTGCTGGCCGGTCTGGCCGCGCTGGAAAGCTTCGACGCGGATGGGATAGGCCTTGCCCGCTTCCAGCGTGATCTTGCCCGACGACAGCGAAGGCGCGTCGCCGACGCCCCATTCGTCGACGACCTCGGTATCGCCGACCCAGATGCGGTAGCCGTTTTCCGAGGCGAAGCGGAAGCGGTATTCGCCCGACTTCGGCGCGGTGATGTAGCCGGTCCAGCGCGCCGATCCGTCCTTGTCCCCGCCGCTCCACGACACGTTCGCGTTGCTCTCGACGGCGGTTTTCGCCGCCGTGCCCGACGGATCGTGCGTGGTGAAATATTCGGCGTTGAGGCCGGGCGTCTTGCCGGCGGCGTCGGTGCTCAACACGCTGTCCGGCACCGGCGGCTGGGCGGGACCGACCAGCCCCGTGCCTTCGGCGTATATAATTCTGGAATTCGGGAACTTCGCACGAATGCCGTCGAGCACGGTCACGGGCCTGGAGGGCTTGCCGTAATAGTTGCCGACCAGGGTATCGAGGCTGTCGGCATTGGGACCGACGACCGCGATGGTCTGGGGCGCCTTGAGCGGCAGCAGATCATTCTGGTTTTTCAGCAGCACGATCGACTGGCGCGCCATCTCGATGGCTACCGCGTGATGTTCGGGCGTGTCGTAGTCCCTGGCGGTGATCTTCGGGAAGACCTGCGAGGGCGGGTCGAACAGCCCCAGGCGGATGCGCGCCACGAACAGACGGGTCAGCGCCTGGTCGACGGTGGCCTGCGGCAACAGGCCTGACTTGACCGCGGCGACGATATGCTCGGGCTCGGTCGTCATGTTGTTGCGGTAGTCGCCGCAGATCACGTCCATGCCGGCCTTGAAGGCCACGGCGACGCCCTCGTCGGCAGTCTTGGTATAGTGCAGGCTGTCGTCGCGATAGACATTGGCCGCCGCGCCGCAGTCCGACACGACATAGCCCTTGAAGCCCCAGGCCTTGCGCAGGTGGCTGTCCATCAGCTCCGTCGAGGCGCAGGCCGGCACGCCATAGAGCGCGTTATAGGCGCACATGACGGAATCGACCCTGGCCTCGGTCACCGTGGCGCGGAAGGCGGGAAGATAGGTGTCTTCCAGGTCGTGGGCCGTCGGGCGCATGTCCTGCTGGTGACGCGTCGATTCCGGACCGGAGTGCACGGCGAAGTGCTTGGACGTCGCGATGGTCTTGAAATACCTGGGATCGCTGCCTTGCAGGCCTTCGATATAGGCGACGCCGATACGGCCGGTCAGGTACGGATCCTCGCCGTAGGTCTCCTGGCCCCGGCCCCAGCGCGGATCGCGGAAGATGTTGATATTGGGCGACCACACGGTCAGGCCGCGATAGAAGCCCGAGCCGCCGTCGGGATAGCGGCGCTCGACGAACTTGGCGCGGAACTCGGTGGAGACGACATCGCCCGTCTGCTTCATCAGCGCCGGATTCCACGACGCCGCCATGCCGATGGCCTGCGGAAAGACGGTAGCGATGCCGGCGCGCGCGACGCCGTGCAGGCCCTCGTTCCACCAGTTGTATTCGGGCACGCCCAGGCGCGGAATAGCCGGCGCCGCGTTGCCGAGCTGCAGCGCCTTTTCTTCCAGTGTCATATGCGACACCAGGTCGGCGGCGCGCGCTTCGGGGGAAAGCCTGGTATTGAGCCAGACAGGGGCCTTCGACGCCACCGGGGTCTTGGCAAAGGCCTGCGGCGTCGTGGCAAGCGCCAGGGCCAGCACGCTTACAAAAGCGAGGGATCGGGTCATCGTCGGTTTCCTTCCTGATGGCGTTTGACGCCTTTTATGTTAGCGCTACCAATTGCCCTGGCGAGCGTCAAGCGAAATCGATTACTGGTACCGTTACCATTTTATCTTGCCAGCCCGGCAATTCGGTGTAGCCTGCGCCCAAAATCAAATGAGGGAAACGCCATGCCGACCAATATGAACCGCCGGGCCGCGCTTGGCGTCGCGCTTGCCTCTACCGCCCTGCCCTTGCTGGGCGGTCTTGCGCGCGCCGAAACCTTGCCGCTGACGACGGTTCCCGGCGCGCCCTTTGCCGAGGTCGAAGCCGCCCACGGAAAGATACGCGGCGGCACGGCGCGCGGCGCGCTTGCCTTCAAGGGCGTTCCCTATGGCGGCAGCCTGTCGGGTGCGAACCGCTTCCGGCGGCCTGCGCCCGTGCGGCCGTGGACCGGTGTGTTCGACGCCACGCAACTTGGCCCGCCGTCTATCCAGCGCCCGGGCGGCACCTATGGCGACCATGAGCCCGCCCATGGCGAGGACTGCCTGGTGCTCAATGTCTGGACGCCGGCCGCCGACGGCAAAAAGCGTCCCGTCATGGTCTATCTGCACGGCGGCGGCTTCGTCAGCGGTTCAGGCGGATCGCCGACGCAGGACGGGGGACGCCTGGCGGCGGTGTACGACGTCGTCGTCGTGGCGTGCAATCACCGGCTCGGGCTGCTGGGCTATCTCTTCCTCGGCGACTATGGCGACCAATACGCCGCCAATGCCGGCATGCTCGACATCGTGCAGTCGCTGCGCTGGGTGAAGGACAATATCGCGGCCTTCGGCGGCGATCCGGACAATGTCACCGTGCTCGGCGAATCCGGCGGCGGCGGCAAGGTCGGCACCCTGCTGGCCATGCCCGAAGCGCAGGGACTGTTCCACAAAGCCGGAATCGAAAGCGGCGCCTGGACGCGGCGCATGACGCGCGAGCGGGCGTCGGAAACCGCGCGGCGGCTGCTCAAGGCGCTCGATATCCGCGATCCGGCAAAGCTTGCCGACGTGCCGGTGCAGACCCTGCTCGACTGGCAGGTCCGGGGCGAAGATGGCCAGGCGCCGCTGGCCGATCCCGATGCGACCGGCGGACGCATGACCTGGGCCGGTTACGGCGAGGAACAGGTCGGCCATTTCGGTCCCGTGGTCGACGGCCAGATCCTGCCGCGCCATCCCTTCGAACCCGACGTCACGCCGCTGGCGGCCCATATCCCGCTGCTTATCGCGCACAACAATGCGGAAAGCGCCTTTGGCTTTCGCGATAAACCGGAAATATTCGACCTTACCGAAGACGCCATGCGCGCCCGGCTCAGCACCGAATTCGGCGGCAAGGCCGAAGCGCTCATTTCGGCCTACCGCGCGTCAAGGCCCGGCGCCACGCCCAGCCAGCTCTATATCGCCATCACCACCGCGCGGCAGTTCGGCAACGACACGGTCACCGTCGCCAGCCGCAAGTCCATGCAGCCCGCGCCGGTCTGGTTCTATCGCTGGGACTATAACGCCAACGTGCCGGTCAAGGGCTCGACGACCGGCGCCGTCACGGGTCCCGGCCATGCCAGTGACATCGCGCCGACCTTCTATAACTGGGACGAACACGGCCTGCACGGCGACGGCCCGGGAGTGGAAGCCGCATCGCGGAACCTGAGCTCGATCTGGACCCGCTTCGCCAGGACGGGCGTGCCATCCTGCCCGGGCGTTACGGACTGGCCGCCCTACGACACCCGGACGCGCCCGGTTTTGCTGGTCGATACGGCCTGCCGCGTGGTCAACGATCCGGACGGTGCGGCGCGGAAGGTCTGGGGCATCGGGTAAGACACGGGCCGTCAGGCGGCTCCGGCGGTCCTGACCGCGACCCGGCCCGGCAGTTCCAGCCGCGGCGAGGCGCGTTCCATAAGGGTTTTTCCCGCGAATTTCAGCGTCGCCAGCGCCGTCAGGCCGCCGCTTTTCAGATGGCTGACCGCGCCCTTTTCGATGCCCAGCACCACACTGTCGATCTTCAGGACAAGGTCGAGCGTGAACGGCAGGTCGACGTGCGGCAGGCCGTGGACCATCAGCTTGACCGACGGCGTGTGGCTGGACTTGATCTGGTGCGGCATCAAGGGCACGGCGGCCGACGCGGCATGGTCGTCGCGCGTGGTTTCCAGCGCCGTCTTCACGCTGTCGACCGTGATCCAGGCCTGGCCCAGCAGCGCCCCGATATCGAGCTTCAGGGCGTCGCCCAGCGCATTATGAAGCGCGTCGCCCAGGCGCGACGACTTCAGCACGCCGGCGCCCAGCCCGCCCAGGCCGTCGAGCACGGGCCCCATGTCGAAGCTGGACCGGCTGTCGACACCGACCAGCGAGGCGAGATCAAGGGCGGGGTCGGTCATGCGGCGTCTCCGGAAACGTCGGTGTCGAAGGTCAGGGTGACCTTGGCGCGGCCGGGGCTGACGATAAAACCGATGGCCGGCGGCGCCGAACTGTCGAATTCCGGCTTTTCCACGCGGCTGCCGCCCATCCGGCCCTCGGCGCGGATACGGGGGCGGTGAAATGTCTTCAGCGCATGCCCGGCCTTGGCGGCCAAGCCCGTATGCACCGCCGCCCAGCCGGCCGCCGCCAGGACCCCGGCGCCGCCCAGCACGCCCGCAAGCGGAAGGATGGGGCTTTGGCGCGGCGCGGGCGCGGGCGCGGGCGCGACCATTGCCACCGGGGCGGTGGATGCCTGGGGTGCCGAAGCGGATTGCACGGCGGCGCTTGCCGCTGCCACCACCGGCGGAGCCCCCGGGATGACCTGCGGCTTTCGAGTGGACGGACGCGCAGTCGCCGGAGCGGCCGGGGCCTGTGTCTTCCGGCGGAAAAGCGACGCCAGGTCGAAGGTCCTGGAGCCCTGCACCTTGATCTCCGGCGCCTTGCCGACGGGCAGCGGCAGCCGCGCCCCGGCGGAGGCGCCGACCGTGACCTTGGTGGTCAGCGGCTTGTGCGGGTCGATGCGGGCATCGTCGTGCTTGTGGCCGTCATGCACCTGCCGCGACACTTCCGCGGCATCGCCGGCCCGCACGCCGACCCGGGCATCGGTGTCGGCGTGCGCCGGAAAGGACATCGCAAGCCCAAGGCCTGCCAGGATAAGGACCGCGCGAAAAAGCGGCGATCCCTGCGGGGCGAATCTCATCCGGGAACCCTATCAGGGCCGCCGGATTTGAAAAGCCCCAACGCCGGCGGGTTGAGCGCCGCCGTCACGGTTTCAGGCCGTAGCCGGCGTACTGCGCGTCGATCCAGCTGGCCGCCTTGCGCGCCGCCGCCAGGTCGGCCTGGCCGCCCGCCTTGTCGCCCTTGCGCAGCTTGACCAGGCCCCGGCCGTACAACGAGCTTGCGAGGTCGGGAACCTGCGCCAGGGCCGCGTCGTAGTCCGCCAGCGCCTCGTCGAGCTTGCCCATGCGGAACTTCACCAGGGCGCGGCTGTCGAGATAGCCCGCCGCTTTCGGCGACATCTTCAGCGCGGTTTCGCAGTCGGCAAGCGCCACGTCGAGCTGGACGTTGCGCGTCGCCCGCTCCCAGCAGGTGTTGTTGAAGTCCACGGCCTTGTCCGGATTGGCCTGTTTCATGGCGTCGTAGTCCGCCAGCCCCTTGTCCACCTGGCCCCGGGCGAAATAGAGCCGCGCGCGGAAGATGTGCGTGTCCTCGCTCCTGGGCGCCAGGGCCACCGCGGCGTCGGCGTCTTCCATGGCCTTGGCATAGTCCTTGTCGCTCATCCGGAAGCCCGCACGCACCAGCAACGGAAAATAGGCCTTGGGGTCCAGTTTGATCGCCGCGTCGATATCGCCGAGCGCCGCTGCGCGGTCGCTCGGCGGACGGTCCTCAGCCCGCCTGGCGTAGGCATAGACGTACGGCTTGAGCGCGATGACCTTATCCCACTCCGCCACGGCCTGCGCCTTCGACGCCGCGCACTTTTCAGCGTCGAGCTTCCAGCAGCTTTCGTAAATTCCGGCCAGACGCGCGTGAAGGTCGGCATCGTCGGGATTGGCGGCGATCGCCTTGCGCAACAGGTCCGTGGCCTCGTCGACCTTGTTCTCGTACAGGGCAAGCGATATCAGCGCATTGGTGGTTTCGGAGGAATCCGGATCGAGATCCTTCGCCGCCTCGATATCCTGGCGCCCCAGATCGATCTTGCCCATCATCAGATAGGTCATTCCGCGGTTGATCAGGGCGTAGGTATCGTTGGGGTATATGGCCAGGGCCTTGCCGAAGGCCTCGATGGCGTCATCGGAGCGGTTCTGCGCACGCCGGACCATGGCCAGGCCGTTAAACGCGATCCACTGGCCAGGGTCGGTCTTGACCGCCAGCTCGTAATCGGCGGCCGCAGCGGCCGTATTGTTGCGCGTCAGGAATATCCAGCCGCGCCCCTCCAGCGCCGCGACGTTGGCCGGATCGAGCCGCAGCGCCTTGTTGAAGGCGGCCAGGGCTTCATCCGGCTTGTTGTCGCGCGACGCCTGCTGGCCGTCGGCGGCATAGTCCGCCGCCGTCTTGGGGGCGTCGGCCGCGGCGGTGTCGCCCTTGGCCTTGTCGGGATCGGCCTTGTGATAGCTTTTCGGCGCCACCACCACGACGTCCTTCTTCCACAGCCTGGTCAGTTCGGGCGATGCCGCCACGGCGTCCTTGTAGCTGATCTCGGGCACCAGCGAGCGACGGTACGAATCGAGCGTCACCCGGTTGTCCTTGAGAACGGCCTCGCGATGGAAGAGCGACCCGCCCAGCGTCGTGTCGACATTGCCGCCTTCGAGCGTGAAGCCCTTGGCGTCCCTGGGCAGCACGATTTCCTCGCGCGTGCGGACGTAGTAGGGGAAGTTGATCATGACCGGGGCGTCCCGGTGCGGGCCGCTGTCGCGCTTTTCGCCTTCGCTCCACCCCATGCCGACAAGATCGGTGGTGTAGCGCCAGGTCTTGCCGTCGTCACTGGCATCCCAGCCCATATTGGCCGTGCCGTCCATGACCATCCGTTCCTCGCCGGTGGCCGGATCGAAGGTGGCGGACACCTTGCGCGGCGTCATCCAGCTGAATTCCTGGGCCCAGTATCCCTTGAGCACCTTTTCCTGGTCGGCCTGGGTCTGGGCGCGCAGGGCCTGGTCGAGCTGCACCGCGACGTCGCCGCGCACGATCTTTTCGATGTGTACGCCGGCCGGCACGTCGAGGCCGGCGGAAGCATCCAGCCGGATGGTGGTATCCTCGCCCGGCTTGTCCAGCGGCGTCATCGCAATGGCTTCAAGCGCCGCGCCGCCGGTCCGGACCGGCAGGCCCCAGCGCAAGGCCGGCGGGCGGACGCTGTCGAGGTCGCGGTCGCCCATGCGCGTGCCGTCCAGCCAGTAGACCTTGCCGGCGATTTCGGCGCGGACGATGACGTGGTCGAACTGCTCCATCGCGGGCAGGCGCTGGTCCAGCCCGTCGCCGCCGCTGCTGTTGACCAGGGCGGCCTCCGCCTTGATGCCGAGCGCGTTGAGCAGGGCGACCAGCAGGACCGACTTGCCCTTGCAGTCGCCGAACCGGCGCTGCCAGGTGGTGTCGGCGTCGGCGGGCGTATAGCCGCCGAGATTCATGCCGAGGAAGACATACCGCACCTGGTTCTCGACCAGGTGCAGGGCCATGGCGGCCTGCGCCTTCTTGTCGGACGTGGTCTTCCTGATGGTCTCGATCTCGGCGTTGAGCGGCGAATCCGGCGCGATCGCCGCCGCCTTGGCGTAGAGCGGCGCCAGGACCGAAGATATCTCCTGCCAGGAGGCGAACTGCGAGAATTCCACCAGGCCGAACTGGTTGAAGCGCGCCGGCGCGTCGTCCTGGGTCTCGGCCTTGACGACGTGGCTGCGCTGCATCTCGTAGCTTTCGCCGGTCGCCGTCTTCGTCACCTTGCCGGTAAGGTCCTCGCTCTGGCGCCAGTGCACCGGCCTGGCTGCGTCCCAGACGGCGCGCACCGACTGTTGGCCGGTGGGCCCCGTCGACAGGCTTTGCACGACAAGCTCGCCGCGGCCGGCCCATACCGGGTCCCTGCGCTGCACCGACAGCGAGAAGACCAGGGTGTCACCGGGCTGCAGCCCCTCGGGCTGGAGCACGCCGGTGAGATAGCCGTCGAGCATGGCGAGGTCGAGATTCTGCTCGCGGCGAAGGACGGTGAAGCTCTGGCCGTTGGCCAGCACGTCGATGACCTTGTCGCCGCGCAGTATCTGCACCTTGTGCACGGTCGCGACGTCGGTCTCCGGGTTCCAGGTGATATAGGACTGCGCCCCCTGCAGGCCCGCCGGGGTCTGGATATGATAGGCGATCTCGGAATGGTAGGTCGTGGTGCCGTCGGCCGCGAAATTGACCTGGAGGTCCTGCAACAGCAGTTGGGCGGGCGCCCCGGCATAGGCGTCGTCGGGCTTGGGGATGCTGACGGGCTTTACCCAGGCCTCCGCCGGCGCGTAGACGATCTTGTCCGCCGCCATCGCCGGAAAGGCCGCCATTGCCAGAACGACCATCAGCCCGGTGCCCGCGGCCACCCGGCGCTTGTTAAACGCTCTTGTCATGAATACCCCCATACGCCGGACCACTTCCCGCGTCCGCGACCGGAAATCTACAGATCGCCGCGCATGACAGCAAGGGGTTGTAAAATAAAGATGAAGACTATCCGTCCGCGGCGTGCGTCTCGATATAGCGCGCCAGGGTCAAAAGGTCGCCGACGGGCGCGTCGGACACGGCAAAGCAGGTCAGTTTGCCGCGCTGCCAGCCGACGACATGATAGTCCTGTGCGCGGATCACATGCGGCACCACCAGCGGCGACTGTTCGGTGCGGCCATTGCCCGAAATCGCGTAGAAATCGACCGTATGGCCGTTGCACATATAGGTCAGGGCCGAGGCCTTCCGCCGCGCCACGCGGTCGGTGCGCGCGCTGACGAGCCGGCAGCCGCCGGCAACCTCCAGCACAGGCGGCGCGAAGTCGAGACGGGCCTTCAACCACGGCTTTACGTTTCCGCCGGACGCCGCGACGGTATCCGGCGCCGCTCCCCGCAAGGCGCGCTGGTGCCCGGCGACGACATCATCGACCGGCGATACCGGCCGGAACAGCAGCATGGCCGCCATAAGCGACGCCGCCATAAGCCCCCCGCCGCTCCATATCGCCGTCCTTCGCGCCCGGTCCGCCGCCACCCGGCGGCGGATGCCGTCCGCAAGGCCTTGCGGCGCAACCCGCCCCCAGTCGACGCGCTTCACCGCCGCCTTCAGCTCGCGGATGCGGGCAAGGTCGGCCCGGCAGGCGGCGCAGGTTTCAAGATGCGCCTCGACGGCGCGGGCTTCGCCGCCATCGAGTTCGCCGTCGGCATAGGCGTGCAGCCGCAGGGCAAATTCGTCGCTCATGGCTGCACCTCCACCAGGCGGGCGCGCAGCATGTCGCGGCCGCGTGCCAGCCGCGACATCACCGTGCCGACGGGCACGCCCAGCACCTCGGCAATCGTCTTGTACGGCATGTCCTCGATATCCTTGAGCATGATGACTTCGCGGAAGACCGCCGGCAGGCCGAGCAGCGCCTCACGCAGGCGCCGGGCCATCTCGCCGGCGATCAGGGTCGTTTCGGGGCTGTCCTCGTCGCGCAAATGCACCGCATCCTCCGGCGTCCAGGCCGTTTCATCGTCGACATCGACCGTCACGAGAGTCCGTCGCAGCCCGTCATAGGCGCTGCGCCGCACGATGGTGAACAGCCAGGCCCGCGCATTGCCGGCGGTGTAGCGGCCCCAGGCGGCATGGGCTTTCAGTACGGCGTCCTGCACCACGTCCTCGGCCGTGGCCGGGTCGCGCACCAGCCACAGGGCAAGCCGGTAGGCGCCGTCGAGATGCGGCAGCACCTGACGTTCGAACTCGCTCTGTGAGGGCCGCAGCGTGAAAAGCTTCATGTCATCCGTTGAGATGTGTAACGGGCCGCCGCTCTGTTTATTCCCCTTTGCCGCAAAAAAATATTGCGATGATTTTTGGGAATAAGCCGCACGTCCCGGCCGTTTCCGGTGCGATCCCCCGCACAAAGGAGACGGAGATGGACAATGACAACGACGCCGCGCCCTCGCGCCGGCACCTGCTGAAATGCTCGGCCTGGGCCGGCACCGGGGTGGCCTGGGCCATGCTGGGCGGCGTGCCGCGCGCCTTCGCGCTTGACGGGCCCGCCAGGGCGCCCGACGAACTGAAGCTCTTGTTCGTGCAGTTGAGCGACAGCCATATCGGCTTCAACAAGGCCGCCAACCCCGAACCGGTCAAGACATTGAATGAGGCCAAGGCGAAGATCCGCGCCTTGCCGAAGACGCCGCAACTGATCCTGCACACGGGCGACATCACGCACCTGTCGCGGCCGGACGAGTTCGACACGGCGGCGCAGATCCTGGGCGACCTGCCGGCGCCCGTGCGCTACGTGCCGGGCGAGCACGATATCCTCGACGAGGGGGCGGGCAAGGCCTATCTCGACCGCTACGGCAAGGGCACCAAGGGCAATGGCTGGTACAGTTTCGACATGGCCGGCGTGCACTTCATCGCCCTGGTCAATGTCTTCGACTTCAAGCCCGGCCAGGAAGCCAGCCTTGGCGCCGACCAGCTCGCCTGGCTCAAGGACGATCTGCGCGCCGTGTCACACTCGACGCCCGTCGTCGTCTATACGCATATTCCGCTGTGGGACATCTATGCGCCCTGGGGCTGGGGCACCAGCGATTCCGAAGTCACCGTCGCCATGCTGCGCCCCTACGGCTCGGTGACCGTGCTCAACGGCCATATCCACCAGATCCAGCAGAAGGTCGAAGGCAACATCACCTTCCACACGGCGCGCGGCACCGCCTATCCGCAGCCCGCGCCGGGCGCCGCCGACAGCCCCGGTCCGCTGGTCGTGCCGCCAGAGCAGCTTCGCTCATACCTCGGCGTGTCGGACATCAGCGTCCGGCGCGGCCGACACCCGCTCGCCATCCACGACGCCACCCTTTCCGAAATGTGAGCCCATCATGTTGAAATCGCTTATGTTCGCCGCGGGCCTGGCCGCGGCCGCCGCCCCTGTCGCCGCCGCCCCGGCCGGCCATACGGTCACTGTCGACATCAAAAACTTCATGTTCATGCCGATGACGGTGACCATCGCCGAGGGCGAAACGGTGACCTGGACCAACCGCGACCAGATCCCGCACACGGTCGCCGAAAAGAACAAGCTGTTCCGCTCGGCGGCGCTCGATACGGGCGACACCTACAGCCACACCTTCGACAAGGCCGGCACCTACGACTATTTCTGCACGCTGCATCCGCAGATGTTCGCACATGTCGTGGTGACCCCGGCGGCGAAGAAGAAATAGGTTATCCGCCGCGCCCGTCCGGCGAGACAAAAAGCCCGCCGGACGACCGGCGGGCTTTTACTTATCGGTCCTACATTCCACCGCCCGGGCCGCCCGGACGGGGGCCGTCGCCGCCGGGACCGCCCCAGCGGCCCTGACCGGGGCCTTGCGGCTGCGTCGCCGGCGCCTGGCCGCCCAGCGTATAGCTGAGACCGATGAAGAAGGCCTGCGCCTTGATGTGACGGATCTGCTCGCTGTGCAGGGTGGGGGTGTCGGTCACCACCTTCATCTGCGCCATGCGGAACGGATCGTTGACGTTCATGACCAGCGCCAGCTTCGGGCTGAAGGTGTGCTTGTACGAGATATTGGCCATGGAGAACGGGGCGCGATAGCCCTGGCCGGTCAGCTGCTTGCCCGACGAGAAGGCGAAACCCTGGAAGGTATCGGCTGTCGTCGCCTTGTAGACCAGGCCGACGCGGCCCGACAGGGTCGTCGCCGACTGCGTGCCGCCAAGGCCCGGCGTATTGATCTCGGTATAGGCCAGATTGCCGTTGGTCGTGACCATCAGCTTCTTCGACAGCGGCGTATTGAGGTTGAACTCGAGCCCGCCCGACTGGCTTTCGCCGTAGTTGCGCTTGGTCGTCAGCAGCACGTCCGGCGTCAAATAGTAGGAATAGCTGGTGATCGTGTGGGTATTCTTGGCGTAGTAGACGCGCGCCAGCCCGCTGATGAAGCCCTTGTTGTACTCATAGCCCAGCTGGAACTGGTCCGTTTCCTGCGGCTTGAGGTTCGGATTGCCGGCATTGACGTTCTGCGGGTCGACATAGGTCTGGAACGGGTTCAGGTCCTGCGGCGCCGGACGCTGCAAGCGGTGCGAATAGCTGAAGCGGATCTTCGACGTCTCGGACAGGGTGTAGGTCGCGAAGAAACTGGGCGACAGCTTGGTATAGTTGATATGGCCGGTCGTGCCCGCCGAAACCAGATCGGTCTTGAGGTCCAGCGTTTCGGAGCGCACGCCGCCCAGCACCGTCCACTTGTCGCCCAGCTGTTCCTGATAGGTGACATAGACCGCCGTGTTGGTCTGCTGGTAGGCAAAGTCGCTGGTCAGGTTTGCGGCATTGGCCCCCGTCGCGTTGCTGATCGATTCGCTGTCGTCATAGGTGATCTGGGTGCCCGCCGACAGCTGGCCATTGGCGCCGACATTGCGCGCGTAATCGACGCTGAGCACGGCATTCTTCTGGTCGGTCGACTGGTGCTGGGTCCCGTCCACCGTGACCATGGTCGGAACCGTCGTGTTGGCCGAATTGGAATCGCCGTCGGACCGGCTGATGCGCAGGTCGGTCTTCAGCGTCTCGCCCGGCTTGTCGCCCGTATGGTTCCAGTTGAAGTCCAGCATCGCGTCTTCGTGCGGGCCTTCGCCTGTGGCGTGCTGGGCATAGGCCTGGTTGACGCTGCCCGTCGTGACATAGTCGATATCGCCTTCCGACTTGCGGTTGCGGTTGGCGTAGTTGCCCTGGACGCTGTAGGTGTCGGCGTCGGAGGCAGCATATTCAACGCCGAAATTGCCCGAAACGGCGTTCATCTTCATGTCGCCCTTGCCCGACGTCGTCGTCGTGCGCGTCGCATTGCCGTTCGCGTCGAACGCCTGCTGGACCGAGGCAAGACTGGCGTCGAAGATGTCGTGGCGGACATTCAGACCGCCGCTCCACGTCGTCTTGCCCTTGCGGTACGAGCCGCTGAAGGCGCCGTTGTAGCGGCCGCCGCTGCCGATATTGGCGTTGATGACGCCCGATCCGCCGGGCTTGCGGTTCTTCTTCATCACCAGGTTGATGATGCCGCCCGAACCTTCGGAGCTGTACTGCGCGCCGGGGTTGGTCATGACCTCGACCGACTGGATGTCGCTGGACGACATGGCCTGCAGCGCGGCGGCGCGGTTGTCGCCCGACAGCATGACCGAGGGCTTGCCGTCGACATAGATCCTGACGTTGGAATTGCCGCGCAGGGTGACGTTGCCGTCATTGTCGACATTGACCGACGGCACCTTGTTGAGCGCGTCGGCGGCGGTGCCGCTGGTCGAGTCGATGTTCTTGGTGTTGTCGTAGGTCTCGCGGTCGATCTTCGTCGTCGATTTCTGCCCCTGGACGACGACGACGCCCGGCTGGGCCTTGTCGTCCGTCTTGTCCGTCTGGGACGCCCCGCCGGAGGCGGTCTGCGTGGCCTGGGTCTGCGCCGTCTGCGCATGAGCGCCCGCGCTCAGCAGGCCAAGGAGAAGTGCGGCGGGCAAAGCGGCGCCGAGAGCGAGGCGGCGGCGGTTCGAAGCCGCGCGCCCGGCCGAAGAGGCAGTCATGATATAAATCCCTTACCAGTCGGGCGCGTGCGCGTCTGCGACACCGGTTTACCCGCCCGCGCTAAATCAGATTACCCGGCGCCATTGTCAACGGCCCGGGCGATTACCTTTTTGTAACGCACAAATTTCCGGCGATCCGTCGTGGGAAAGACGCGAAAAGAAAAAGGAAATCATAATCTTGAGCGCAGCGTGGCTTCGCTGCAACAGCCCCGGAAATCCGTGTTTCATCCATGACACCGGGGCTTCGCGGTTCCCGTCTCTCACGGAATGCGCCCACAAGGCAGGCCTTGCCGCGCCATTTTCGGACGCGGCACTTATCCCCGGCGCGTTACGCGCGGAACAGGCCGAGCAGCATTTTCGGGCTCTGGTTGGCGATATTCAGCGCCGTCGCGGCCAGCGACACCCGCGTCTGCTTCGCCTGCCAGCCGGCCGACTCCTTTGCCATGTCCGCGTCGACCAGCCGGCCGTCGGCCGCGTCGAGCGCATCGCTGAGCTTGCTGTTCTGGTCGAGCAGGGTGTCGATCGAGTCCTGGCGGCTGCCGTAATACGCTCCGGCCGTTTCCGCGATTCTAAGCGCGGCGTCGACCGCCGGCAGGACCTGGTCTGGCGTCAGGCTCGACAGGTTGTCGAGGCTCAGCCCCTGCGCCGTCATGTCGGTGGCGTGGACGTTCATCACCTGGCCGCCCGTATAGGCCGCCACCTGGGTTTCCTGGGCGTCGGGCGTAAAGGTCAGCCACGGAATGTAAAAGCCGTTCGGCGAGCCGGTACCGCTGGCCGTGATGCCGTAGGTGACGGTGCGGCTGGAACCGGAGTCGTCGTAGTGGTGGGTAATGCTCTGGTTGTTCGTGTACGGCGTGCCCCAGGTCTGACTGGAGGTGTAGGACGTGCCGTCGCCCCAGTCGATATTGATGCTGGCCGAGGTGACGTTCTGCAGGTCGATCGGAAAGTCGAAGGTGCCGGCCGCCGTGCCGGTGTTGTAGGTCACGTAGGTCGTGCCGTTATGGATGAAGCCGGCATAGGGCCGGTTCCAGAAGGTCGGCACCACGGGCGGCGGGTTGAGCAGGTTGATCTTGTTGAACGAGGCCGTCCTGGCAGCGCCGTCGATCTGCTTGACCAGGGCCGTCATGTCGTTGCGGATCGCCGCCTGCGCCTGGGACGACAGGCTGTCGTCCATCAGGCCGGCCGCCTTTTCGCGCAACTGGGTCAGCAGGTCGGTGATGCCCGACAGGGCGCCCTGCGTCACGTCGAGCAGCGATTTCGCCCGCAGCTGGTTCTGGCGCAGGACCGACTGCTCGGCCAGCTGCGATTTGATGTGCCGGGAAATGGCGAAGGCCGCGCCGTCGTCCTTTGCCGTGTCGACCTTGCGGCCGGTCGACAGCCGCTGTTCGGATACCGACAACGCCGATTGCGCCGCAGCCAGGGACTGCAGCGCGGACGATGCCGATATGGTGTCTATTCCCAGCGACGGACTCACATTCGCCTTCTGCAATGTGATTTCGTGTCAATTCTGACATATCGGACTTAAGGCTTGATGAAACCTGTTCGTGGGTCCCCGGCGGGCGGCCATGGGTCGCGAGCCGTGCCGGTCACCCCAGAGCCGACGCTGGGCTTGCCCCCCCTGACGATGATCGTCGGTGTCGCCCTTGCCAACGTCGATCGCCGCTGGTCGTACGCCAGGGTGACAATTTCCGGATTTTTTTAATTCCCGCCCCGGCGAAGACGGTCATGATTAATGAACGCCTCCCTTTTCCCTGCAAAAGTTCCCATACGAAAGATGACCGCACCATCAGGTATTATGTAACTATAGATTAACCACGCTTCATGACGGAATCTTTATTGGTTTCGCTTAAAAACTTTGTCGAGTTTAGCGTTTTTGTTCCCCTCCAGCTGAATGGTCCTCCGATGAAGCAGTTCCTTACCCAGTTTTCCCATGACGAATCCGGCGCCACCGCCATCGAATACGGCCTGATCGCCGCCCTTATCGCCGTTGTGCTGATCGGCATCCTGACCACGCTCGGCGGCAACCTGTCCGGCACCTTCAACAAGGTCGCCTCGCAGGTCGGCTAACCGCACCGAAAAGCGGCCGCGAACGACGTTTCGCACCCCGAAAGCAAAAGGGCTGCGCCCGGCATCCGGCCGGCGCGGCCTTTTTCATGTCCGGAAGCCGCTCTGTTTATTCTCCCATTTTTATTATATAGCTCGGTGCGATTCAGCTCAGGGGCGGAGGAAGACATGGCCAAGGATATTTCCAGGCGGACCGTCGTGGCGGGGCTGGCCGCCACGGGCCTTGTTCCCGCCGCGGCCCTGGCCGCCGCCCGCGGAACGCTCAGCAACCCGAAGGCTTCGGCGCGGGCCCGGTCGCTTTACGCTTATCTCAACGCTGTCTGGGGCAGGCACACGCTCACCGGCCAGCAGGAGTCGATGTGGGGCCATGGCACCCGCTACGAGCTCGACTACATCCAGGACCTGACCGGCAAGCAGCCCGCCGTGCTCGGCCTCGACTATATCGATCCTCCGCAGCGCTCGGGCGTCAACGAACGCGCCGCCGCCTGGTATGCCGGCGGCGGCATTCCGACGATCTGCTGGCACTGGGGCAATCCGCTGGTCGGGCCGGGCTACGACAATTCCAAGATTTACTTCAACGCCTATGCGGCCCTGCAGGACGGGACGAAGGAAAACAAGGCGCTGATGAGCGACCTTGAGGACATCGCCTACTATCTCGGCCGGCTGCGCGACGCCGATGTGCCGGTGCTGTGGCGGCCTTTCCACGAATTCACCGGCGACTGGTTCTGGTGGGGCAAGTGCGGCCCAAGGGTGTTCAAGGCGTTGTGGGTGAAGATGTACGACTACTTCACGCACGAAAAAGGCCTCGACAACCTGATCTGGGTGCTGGGCTATACCAAGGACGCCAGCCCGGACTGGTTCCCGGGCCTGGCCTATGTCGACATCATCGGCGCCGATAACTACGTGCACGACCGCGGCCCCATGAAGGACATGTACGACCGCGTCCACGCCATTACCGGCGATACCCTGCCGATCACGATGCACGAGTGCGGACCGATCCCCGATCCCGGCCGGCTCCAGGCGTCGGGCGCGCACTGGCTATGGTTCCTGGTGTGGCACACCGACTTCATCCGCGACGGCAAGACCAATCCCGCCGACTGGATCAAGGCCGTCTACGCCTCGGACTGGTACCTGACGCGCGACGAACTGCCGGATCTCAAGACCTATCCGGCCTGAACGGCGCCCGGCAACGGCGCGGCGGTGCGATACGATCGTCGCCGGGAAAAAGGGACATGGCGCGCCGGGAAAAAAAGCACGGCGAAGCGTCAGATACGCTGCCACACCCGAACATAGTCGACCCATAAATCGATCGGCCCGACGGCGCTGGACAATTCATCCGGCAGCAGGGCGTTGCTGACCAGCATGTACATCGGCACGTCGAATTCCGGCAGGGTCGGGATGCGCTTCAGCTCGATGCGATCGAAATAGATGATGATCCATTTCGACGTGATTTCCACGCCGTAGGTGTGCCAGTTGCCGTCCTTCATCGCGTCGAGGCCGTTGTAGCAGCTGGTCCACCATTCGCTGAGCAGGTCGCTGGCAGTCAGCGTCTTGCCGGTGGCGGGGCGCAGGTGGACGGCCGAGTGGTGGCCGCGCGAGTCGTTGCCCGCATAGTATTCGATGACGTCGAGTTCGGCGCGCACCTTGGTGGTGTCGGTATAGTTGGCCTTGCTGTACATCCAGAAGGCCGGCCAGGCGCCCTTGGTGCCGGCCGCCGGCATCTTGGCGCGGATTTCGAAATAGCCGCGCTGCTGCGAAAAACCCGCCCCCGAGAAGTCGCAGCTCTGCATGTGCCCGGTCTGCCACTTCCCATTCACCTGCTCGCAGCGGATGCGCAGCTTGCCGTCGACGATGGCGAACGGGCTGACGGGGTCGAGCGGGCTGGCGAAGTGCGCCGAGCCATAGTCGGCATGGACCGGCGCGTACCAGGGCCCGCCGGCGCCGGTGACCGTGATCTTGCTGAGGTCGCTGGCCGAGGCAAAGGTCGAATCGAAGGTCTGGACAAGGCCCGTCGTGTCCAGGGCCGGACCGACGCCCTTGGTCCAGGTGGCGGTCGGCACATAGCCGGTCGTCGGGGTGCCGGACGTCGCGGCGCCGGAGCTCGATGTACTGGATGAACTGGACGAGCTTGATGAACTGGAAGAACTCGACGCGCTCGATGACGCCGTCGCGGCCCCCGTTGCCGTGATGCCGGCCGTGGTGCCGGTCGATACCGAAGTGCTGCCGGCGCCCGATCCGCCGGTGCCGCCGCAGGCGCTGACGAAGGGGATGGTGAGCGACGCGCCGGCCAGGCCGAGGAAACGGCGGCGCGACGACACGGAATCGAAACTCTTACGCATACGGGGCCAAACTCGCTTGAGAGCGGACAACAGGGATCCGTGGCGCGCCAGAGGCCTGGCGCGGCCGGGGTGGAACAGGATGTCGAAAGTCCCCTGCCCGCGAAAATCTGCGGTACCGGGAGTGGCGGAACTCCCGAACGCCGGTTTGGAGCCCGGCAGACGGTGTCAGTGCCTTGTGCGCCGCTTGTCCGGGCGCCTTCTCTTGCCCCTGAGACTACACGTCCGGAATAAAATACCGCTTAAAAATCCTGGCTAATGAACCCTTAATTTCGCCCCGGGCACGAATAGCCCGGAAATGGCGGACGCCCCAGGCCCAGGCGAGCAGACATGACAACCGCATGGTAACGCTTCCATTCGGGGCGCATTTCGGCTTTATTCAAGACCGCCTACAGTCGAAAGACGGCGAAACGCCTCAATGGGGAGTGAAACCATGACATATTCGTCGCGCGGCCTTACGATCGGCGCATTGCTGGCCATGGCGCTTGGCCTGGCCGCCTGCGGCGGGGGCGGCGCTTCCGGCGCGCCGTCGTCGCCGCAGTCGGCCGCGCCGTCCATCACCTCGACGGCGGCGCTCAACAGCGCGGTCGTCGTCAAGCTGGCTTCGGCCGACGCGGGCGCCGTCATCTACTACACCACCGATGGCACGACCCCGACCACCGCGTCCCAGGTCTATCAGGCGCCGTTCCTGGTGGCGTCGAACCTGACCGTCAAGGCCATGGCGGTAACGCCCGGCGCCACGTCCAGCACCGTGCAGTCGCAGAGCTTTTCGGCCGGCATCGCCTCCAACACGCTCGTCTGGGCGGACGAGTTCAGCAATACGACCGGCGCCGCCATCGCGCCCGACAGCAACACCTGGGGCTACGACACCGGCAATACCGGCTTCGGCAACCATGAGCTTGAAAATTACTGCGCCTGGGGCGCGACGGCCGGCGGCTGCGATACGAACAATCCCAACGCCTATGTCGGCACCGATGGCATTCTGCACGTGGTGGCGCGACGGCCGTCCTCCGGCGTCTACACCTCGGCGCGTCTGAAGTCGCAGGGCAAGTTCAGCTTCCAGTACGGCCGGCTGGAAGTCCGCGCCCGCGTGCCGGAAGCGCAAGGCCTGTGGCCCGCGGTCTGGACGCTCGGCAACTCGATCGCCACGGCGGGCTGGCCGGCCTCGGGCGAGCAGGACATTCTTGAGCGCGTCAATGCCGCCCAGACACCGGACGTCAATACAGGCTCGATCCACGGCACAGGCTTTACCGGCAGCAATCTCGGCACGATCTATCACTTCCCGACGGGAACGACCGCGTCCGACTGGCATGTCTATGGCATGATCTGGAAGCCGGGCTCGGTCGCCTACTATGTCGACAATCCCGCCACGCCGTACGTCACTTACAAGACCTCGGACATCGCCGGCCTGGCCGGATCAGTCTGGCCGTTCGACAACGGCCAGGCGAACTTCCTGATCGTCAACCTGGCGATCGGCGGCGACTGGCCGGGCGCGCCGGACGGCACCACGCCCTTCCCGTCGCAGATGGATGTCGACTATATCCGGCTGTATACCAACTAGACAGCCCGTCGCGCCTGTGCGAGCGTCCGCCTGAATACCCCTCCGCCGCTTCGCGGTTCCCCTTCCCATCTGGCGATGGGGAGGAGACGGCTTTCCATATCCCTTCTCCCTGCGCGGAGCGTGGGGAGCGGGACCGCGAAGCGGTGGAGGGGGCCAACGACAGGCCGACCATGCTCCGATTTTCACTTAGATTTGGCATTACCTTCCTCGCCCTGGTGGCCGGCGCCGCCCATGCCGGCTGCGACAATCCACCGGCCGATGCGGACCTGATGCGGACGGTCGCCATGTCGGACGTCGTCGCCGAAGGCTCCATCGCCCTATCGCCCGACCAGCTGGCGGCGCTCCACGGCAAGGACGCCTGGACGGACCTGCCCTTTGCCGTGGCGCGCATGCTGAAGGGCCCCGCCGCCGACACGGTCAATATCCGCTTCTATCCGATGACGGAGCAGGCCCCGACCCTGTCCGACGTGGAACTGGCCGCCGGTCATCGCGTGATCGTCTATCTGCACCGCCTGAGCGTGGCCGGCCCGGAAGGCCTCTACTTCGCCGCGGGGGAAGACTCGCTGAAACCCGCGCCGGAAGCGCTGGTCACCGGCGCCGAGATCGCCCGCCAGGACGCGGTCCTGAAGGCATGGAAGACCGACAGCGGCCTGCCGCACTTCGCCGAGGTCAAGGCCCTGCTCGACCGGCTGACCGCCATCGCGCACGACGACAAGGATGCCGCCGACAAGCAGCAGGCCGTCTTCGCCGAACTGGAGGCCCTGGGTGCCGGCGCCGTGCCTGCCATGATCGCGCAGATGGACGACCGCCGCCCCCTGGCCTTCGCGCAGATGAGCCTGCGCAATCCGCCAGGCGCCGCCGAGGCCGTGCGTTACTACCGCCCCGGGACCGTGGTCGAGGCGCTCGACGCCGTGCTCAACCAGATTACCGGCGAATTCGGCACCATCTATAACGGCGGCTCCGACGCGGAACGCGACAGCGCGGTCGCTGCCTGGCGGGTCTATGCGCATGATCGGGCGTGCGGGGCGGCGTGATCGCGATGCACGATAAAAAAAGCCAGTCCTGAAAGGACTGGCTCAAGACACTCAAGGGTGAACGAGCGCGACCATAACAGGGTTTTTGTAGCCGGGCCTTGTGGTGGATCGTCGCGGGAATGGCCTGGGGACGGCGTTATCGAGGGGAGACGTTTTGACATTTGATAACCTGTCCCTGAAATTCCAGCCGTTAGGCTCTCAAGACTGACAAGGACAAGAAACTTCTGCTATATGCGCCGCAACCGGTGTTAGCAAAGGGCACGGCATGCAGTTCTGGGGCGATCCACTTCGTATATACTATTTCTTTGTCATGGCAGAGGAACAATATGATGAAGTGACACCATTCCAGGGCTTTGAACCGCCCCGGGTTTGCCGGAGGCTCGTTGGTTTAAGTTAGGCTGCCATTTCG
>CAKZJB010000026.1 GCA_936940865.1 uncultured Asticcacaulis sp.
TCCGGACTCAAATGGAATCCTCAATCAGAGTCACCACTTATTGCCGTTGGTATTAGCTCGTCTGCAGCTTCTTCAATATTTTGTACGCCTTGATCACCCGCTGCAGCTTGTCCTCGGCCGAGCGGTCGCCGCCGTTGTTGTCCGGGTGGCAGCGCTTCAGCAGTTCGGTATAGCGCACGCGGATCTGGTCCCAGGTCGCGCCAGCTTCCAGGTCCAGGTCGGCGAAAGCCTGGCGCTCGATCTTGCCGTACTGCTTCTCGGCCGGACGCGGCGCTTCGCGCTGGGGCGCGGCGCCGGCGCCAAAGACGCTGTGGGGATCGTAGAAGCCCTTGGCCTGCGTGCCCTTGGCGGCGATGTTGGCCGCTTCCCGCGACAGGCGCGAGGCGCGGAACGCCCAGGTCGGACGATCGCCGGTGGCGATCGATTCGCGATGGCGCTTGGCTTCGCCTTCGGACATGCCCGAGAAGAAGTTCCAGTTCTTGTTGTACTCGGCCGCGTGGGTCGTACAGAAATTATAATACTGGTTCATCATCTCGCGCGATTTCGGCGCGCGGGCGGTGGCCGCCTTATGGCACTCGGGCCACTCGCACGGCTTTTGCCCCGGCTTGAGCTGCAGGACATCGTCCTCCGGACGGCGGGTCTGCTCCTCGCCTTCCTTCGGTGGACGAATACGCATGTCCATGAATCGGGGCTTGTACTTAAATCCTTCGCTCATATGATGAAATATCACCTTTAAAGCTTAAACAACGTTTGATTTCACGGACATATGAGGCCTGATCATGGGAATTGTCGCTGATCGTATCCGATCGAAGCTCAACCAGGCCTTCGCCCCTGTGCGTCTGGATATCCAGGACGACAGCGCCAAACATAGTGGGCATTCGGGCGCGCGTGAAGGGGGCGAGAGCCATTTTTCCGTGGTTATCGTCTCCGAGGCCTTCAAAGGCCAGTCGCGTGTGGCCCGCCAGCGTCAGGTCAATACGGTTCTGGCCGAGGAACTGAAAGGCCCGGTCCACGCCCTCAGCATCCAGGCCCTGGCGCCGGAAGAGGCGTAGCGGACAGGCCACAGGCCTGTGCGTAAAGCCCCGGGCCGGCTTGACGCGCGCGCCCCTCACCCGTAAGCCCGCCCCGTGCCAATGGTGCTTCCCCAAAGGAAGAGAATAGGGAACCGGGTGTAAATCCCGGACTGTCCTCGCAACTGTAAGCGTCGAGTTTCATCGTTACCGGTCACCTGAAGCCTCGGGGAAGACGATGATGAAACGTTCGAGACGCAAGTCAGGAGACCTGCCTTGGCTGTCGTCCTTTGCCGGGTCGAGGTGTGCCGGGCGAGTGGGGAAGCCTCCCTTCAGAGACGATGTGTTTGTGGGCCGGCAGGGCGCGCGCATCGTCGCAAATCCTGTCCGGCGCTCGTTTCTGACCGAAAGCCGGCATCCATGTCGAAGTCCCTTTTCCTGTCCGCGGCCGCCGCCGCGCTTATCCTCCCGTCCCTCGTCCATGCCCAGGACCCTGTCGTCACCGTGACGCGTGAGCCCCTGCCCGTATCGCGCATCGGCCAGGCGGTCGATGTCATCAGCGAAACCGACATCAGGAACTATCAGTCGCTCGATATCGCCAGCCTCCTGGCGCGCACCACCGACCTGAGCCTCGTCGCCAACGGCGGGCCGGGCGCCGCGGGCGCGGCGTCCCTGCGCGGCGCCGGCGCCGACCACACCCTGTACCTGATCGATGGCATTGCGCTCAACGACCCGTCCCAGGTTGGCGGCGGCGTCGATCTCGGCCTGCTGTCGACCGGCGACGCCTCGCGCATCGAAGTCCTGCGCGGCCCCCTGTCGACGCTGTGGGGATCAGGCGCCCTCGGCGGCGTGGTCAGTATCACGACGCGCCAGGCCCGCGCGCCGCTGGAAGGCGACCTGCTCGCGGAGGGCCTGGACCGCTACGGCTCGGCGCGCCTGGGGCTCGGCGGCAGGTCGGGCGGGCTGAACTGGCGCCTGTTCGCCTCGGGCTATAACGACCAGGGTGTTTCGGCCTACGACCAGGGCCGCGAGCGCGACGGTTTCGCCCAGACCCAGCTGTCAGGCCGCGCCGCCTATGCGATCGACGACCACACGACCCTCACCGTCCTGGCCGCCAGAACCCACAACCGCACGGACACGGATGGCTTCCCGCCCCCCCTCTACGTCTTCGCCGACGACGGCGAATTCAGCAAGAGCGACACGACGCTGGGCGCGCTCGGCCTCGAAACCCGTTTCCCGAAGGGCGCGCAGACCCTGTCCGTCGCGGTGACCGATACGGTGAGGGACCTCTACGACGATACGGGCGTTTCGACCTTCGCCGGGCGCGGACGGCTGGCTTCGGCCGACTACCACATGCTTTACCGCGTCTCGGACGCCACGCGTATCCTGGTGGGGGCCAAGTGGGAACGCGACGACATGCGCACCGCCTCGACCTGGTCGCCACCCGGCGCCCACGACATGACGACCGGCAGTCTCTATGGCCAGGTCGCCCAATCGGTCGGTCCCGCCGACGTCACCGTCTCGGCACGCCACGACGACGCTTCGAGCTTCGGCGGCCTTGACATCGCCCAGGCCTCGGTCTCGGCGCCGCTGCCGGGCGGCTGGCGGCTGCGCGCCAGCGCCGGCCAGGGCATCAAGGTGCCGAGTCTCTACCAGCTCTATGGCGATTACGGCACGGCGACGCTGAAGCCGGAAAAGGGCCTGAACATCGACGGCGGCGCAGACTTCGGCTACGGAACCGGTGCGGTGTCGCTTACCCTTTTTACGCGAACCGTGCGCGACCTCATCGATTTCGACATGTCGAGCTTCACCTACGCCAATATCGCGCGCGCGAAAGCATCCGGCGTCGAGCTGGAATGGCGCCAGCGGGTCGGCGACGCCCTCACCCTCACTGTTAACTACAGCAACCTTTCCACGCGCAACCTGTCGACGGGCCATGCCGGTAAACGCCTGGCCCGGAAACCGCAGACGACCGCCAATTTCGACGCGGAATATGCTGCGTCGCAAAAAATTCATCTCGGCGGAGGAATTCGCGCATCAGGCGAGAGCTTCGATGACGCCGCCAACACCGTCGTGCTGAAGGGCTACATCCTGGGCGACCTGCGCGTCCGTTATACTGTAAATGACCATATCGACCTGTATGGCAGGCTCGATAATATCACGGATTCGCGCTATGAGACCGCCAAGGGATATGCCCAGCTGGGCCGCCGCCTGTGGCTCGGCATCCACAGTAATTTCTTTTGAATGAGCCGTGCATTTTAGGGGTTGTGCACTGCGAAAAAATTTGATTTATATAATCACGTTCTTTTAAACATTTCCGGGTCGATGTCGAACCGCAGGCGCTTAACAGCCCTGCGGTTCTTTTATGCGGCCGGCCAATCCGATTTTCCGCCCGTCTTCGAAACGACCGCAATGCCTTCGATGCGCATGGCTTTATCGACGGCTTTCAACATGTCGTAGAGGGTCAATGCCGCGACGCTGACGGCGGTCAGCGCCTCCATTTCGACGCCTGTCTGACCGGACGTGCGGACCTCGGCGGAAATGGCGAAGCCCGGCAGGGCGTCATCGATCGTGATGGCGACCGCCACCTTTGCAAGCGCCAGCGGGTGGCAGAGCGGGATGAGCGAAGCCGTCTGCTTGGCGCCCATGATGCCGGCCAGTTCCGCCGTCGAGATGACCGCCCCCTTGGGCGTCCGCCCCTCGCGCACCAGGGTTACGGTTTCCGCGGCGCAGACCAGCCGCCCTTCGGCGGTCGCGGTGCGCGCCGTCACGGGCTTGTCCGAGACATCGACCATGCGCGCCCGCCCCTGTTCGTCGAGATGCGACAGCTCACTCATGCGTCCACCTTTCCAGGTCCTTCAGGTCCTCGGCGCGCGGTTCCACCCAGCGTTCGCCGTCCCGTCCGCCTTCACGCTTCCACAGGGCCGCTTCGGATTTCAGCCGGTCCATGGCGTAGTCGACAGCCTGCAGCGCCGCGCGGCGATGGCGGCTCGCGGCCGCGATGAAGACAATCGCCTGGCCGGCATCGACCCGCCCGCACCGATGATGAACCGCAAGGGCCGACACATCGAACCGCGCCGCCGCCGCTTCGGCGATTTCGCGGAAGGACGCCTCGGTCATGCCAGGATACCAGTCGAGGTACAGGTGATCGACGGCACCGGCTTCCGTCCGCACCATGCCCGCGAAGGTCGCCACGGCGCCGGCGGCGCCATGCGCCGCTACGAATTCGGCATTGGCGGCGGCGGCATCGAGCGCGTCCTCGACAAGGCGAATATCCAGTTCGGCCATTTCAGCCTCCCGAGAAGACGGAAAAAAAGGCTACCTCGTCGCCGTCGTGCAACGGCATGTCATCCGTCACGACCTGGCGATTGACGCTCACGCGGATATCGGCGACCCTCAACCGGCCGGTGTCCAGGGCCTCCTCGAACACGCGGTCGCGCACGGTAAAAAGATACGCGTCGCCCGCCTCGACCTGCAGGGCCCGGCGTCCCAGGATGTCCGCCATCTTCCCAAAAAACAACACGTTTATCACCGGTCACTCCCGTTTGCGGCCATATAACGCAGGTTCGCGTTCCGATGGCAAAAAATTATGCGCAAAAGCACCAAAACCCTTGCGTAAACCGCGGCTATCGGCTCAATACGAACGCTTGCCGCATTCCGCCGGGTCTTTCATGAGTCTGTCAAACTATCGGCTCCTTCGTTCTCTGTACCGGCTCGTGTCCTTCGGCAAGGCTCCCCAGCTGATCCTGCCGGATCCGACTGACAGTCTGGCCGTCAGTGCTCTATTGCAACGCGAACAGGTCCAACTCGATACCGACGCCCTGCGCGCCTTCTACAACGGTAAGCGCGTGCTGGTGACCGGCGCGGGCGGTTCGATCGGCTCGGAGATCTGCAAGCAGGCCCTGGCGCTGGGCGCCGGCCACGTCACGCTTGTCGATCACTCGGAGCTGGCGCTGTACGAGATCGACCGCGCCATCCGCGAGGAGTTCCCCGACCGCTGCGCGCACCCTGTCCTCTGCTCCATCCGCCGCCGCGAACGCCTGGCCGCCGTGATGGCCGAGGCGCGGCCCGACGTCGTCTTCCATGCCGCCGCGCTCAAGCACGTCCCCATGGTCGAGCTCAATCCGTGCGAATCCGTCCTGACCAATGTTCTCGGCACACAATATGTAATCGATGCCGCCAAGACCGCGGGCGTCAAGCACCTGGTGCTGATCTCGTCCGACAAGGCCGTGGCGCCGTCGTCGCTGATGGGCGCCACCAAGCGCCTTGCCGAACACCTGATCCGCACCCAGATTTCCGATACGCATCAGGCCTGCGTCGTGCGCTTCGGCAATGTGCTGGGGTCGACGGGGTCGGTCGTGCCGCTGTTCAAGTCGCAGATCGGCAAGGGCGGTCCGATCACGCTGACCGACCGAGACGCCGAGCGCTATTTCATGACCATTTTCGAAGCCGTCCAGCTGGTGCTGACGGCGGCGATGAACAATGCCCGCACACCCGAGACCCATTCCGGCCTCTATATCCTCGAAATGGGCAAGCCGGTGCGCATCCACGATCTGGCGCGCCGCATGATCGCGCTGTACGGCCTGCGCCCGGACAAGGACATCAAGATCACCTTCACCGGCCTGCGCGAGGGCGAGAAGATCACCGAGGCGCTGGTCGATGACAACGAGGTGAGGAAGCCATTGCTGCCCGGCATTTTCGAGGTGGTCAACCAGACGCAGGTCGCGCCGATCGCGGGCGAGGTCATGCAGACCCTCTATAACCTGGCGCAGGAAGGCCATGACGAAACGGCCAAGACCATGGTGTTCAACCTGGTGAAGTCCCTGCGCGAGCAACAGGACTAATCGATTTGTGGCCCGCAAGTAAGGGATTCACAGATTTCACAGATTATCTGCATTTCCGCATTCGATGAGAGCCAGATGATTGCGCCTGCGGCGTATTATAGCCGTGCGGCAACGCACGGTCCAACTTGTACAATCCAATCTGTGAAATCTGTGTAATCTGTGGATCCGTTAAAAAAAAAGGCGAGGCGCGCTCCGCGCCCCGCGCATGATGCTCACTTCGTCCCGTACGGATCCTCGGCGTCGGGGTCGTCGGTGGTATGATACTCATACCAGATGCCGTTCAGCACACCGACGGCGACGGCGAGGCACACGCCCAGAATCCACGAAAAATACCACATTGGGTTACTCCTGAAAGGAAGGGGGCCCATGGGGGAAACGCCGTTTCCC
>CAKZJB010000027.1 GCA_936940865.1 uncultured Asticcacaulis sp.
GGGGGGGACCGCCGTCTCAGCAAGCTCGTAGTCTCGGCCAGGAGCTTACACAAACCTGCCGACAATCGAAAAGCGCGGGCCGCCGGCATAGGGCGCGACCGAGGCGATCGAGCGCGGCTGGTCGCCGGCATAGAGTGCCAGGTCGTTCAGGCGCGGCATGATGCCGCCTTCCAGGTCGCCGGACGGCGAATGGAACAGGAGTTGCCCGCCCCAGTCGGATCGCCAGCCCGGCGTGAAACTCCATTCGAAGCACAACCGCGCGCCCAGATCCGTGTGCCGCGTAAAGAAGTCGCCGGGGCGGTAGCAGACGGCGTCGAGCGCCGTCAGCGTCAGCCCCGACAGCCCCGTCAGGCTTTCGCAAAAAGCCGCGAAGTCAGGCGAGGCGATCAGGGACGCTATATTGGACAGGGCGATATCGTCGCGCGAGCGGTCCATCAGGCCATACCCGAGACGCAGCCACGACAGGCCGTTTTGCGCCAGTTCGGCGGCGTCCTGCAAACGCTGTTGGATATCGGCTTCGGGCAGGGCGGCCAGTTCGCGGCGGTTGATGATCTCAGGCTGGCCTTCCTTGCCCATGAGATGCAGTTCCCACGGCGTCTTCTGCTCCAGCGCGAGGTGCACGGTATCGGCATCGTCGGCCGAAATCGCGCCTTCGAGCCGGATACGGCCCTTGTTGGCGAAGCGGCTGACATAGCCGGCCGCATCGAAGGCATCGCGCTGAAGCTTCATCGTCTTATCCGAACACGCGGCTGAAGATCGTGTCGACGTGCTTGGTGTGGTAATCCATGCTGAAGAAGGGTTCCAGCTGTTCACGCGTGAAGAACTTGCCGACATCCTCGTCGGCGGCCAGGAAGTCTAGGAAGTTGCCTTCGCCGCGCCACACGCGCATGGCGTTGCGCTGCACGGCCGAATAGCTGTCCTCGCGCGACATGCCTTTTTGCGTCAGGGCCAGCAGGACGCGCTGCGAATGGACCAGGCCGCCCAGGCGGTCGAGGTTCTTCTGCATGTTTTCCGGATAGACGACCAGGTTTTCCATGACCATGCCCAGGCGCTGAAGCGCAAAGTCGAGGTGGACCGTGGCGTCGGGGGCTATGCCGCGTTCGACCGAGGAGTGGCTGATGTCGCGTTCGTGCCACAGGGCGACGTTTTCCATCGCCGGCACGACGGCCGAGCGCACCAGGCGCGCCAGCCCCGTCAGGTTTTCGGTCAGGACCGGGTTGCGCTTGTGCGGCATGGCCGACGAGCCCTTCTGGCCGGCCGAGAAGAACTCTTCGGCCTCCAGCACCTCGGTGCGCTGCAGGTGGCGGATTTCAACGGCCAGCCGCTCGATCGACGAGGCGACGACGCCCAGCGCGGCAAAATAGGCCGCATGACGGTCGCGCGGGATGACCTGGGTCGAGACGGGCTCGATGGCCAGGCCCATCTTCTCGGCGACATAGGCTTCGACCTCGGGCGAGACGTTGGCGAAGGTGCCGACGGCGCCCGAAATGGCGCAGGTCGAGATTTCCTCACGCGCCGTGACGAGGCGGGCGCGGGCGCGGGTGAATTCGGCATAGTAGCCGGCCAGTTTCAGGCCGAAGGTGACGGGTTCGGCGTGGATGCCGTGGCTGCGGCCGACGGTAGGCGTATATTTATGTTCAAGGGCGCGCTTTTTGATCGCGGCCAGGACGCGGTCGACGCCGTTGATCAGGAGGTCGGTCGAGCGCTGGAGCTGGACGGCGAAACAGGTGTCGAGCACGTCCGACGAGGTCATGCCCTGGTGCAGGAAACGCGCCTCCGGGCCGACGATTTCCGAGACGTGGGTCAGGAACGCGATGACGTCGTGCTTTACCGTGCGCTCGATCTCGTCGATGCGGTCCGAATCGAAGGCGGCGTCCTTGCCCTTGGCCCACAAGGTTTCGGCGGCGTCCACAGGGATGACGCCCAGTTCGGCCATCTTGGTGGCGGCATGGGCTTCGATCTCGAACCAGATCTTATACTTGGTGGCCGAATCCCAGATGGCGGCGGCCTCCTTGCGGGCGTAACGGGAGATCATGAGCGAAGCCTTTGCGGTCGGAAATAAAGTCGCGCGCTTGATTGGGAATACGGACCGGGAAGTCAAGTCAAAATGTCGGCTGGGGGCGTAACCGCCGCGGCGCCATAAAAAATCGGTTAATTTACCCTTAACGGGTGTGAGGCCTTGGCGGTGCGGTATATAAAAGGTTAATTCCGTCACGAATTATCCGGGTAAGTTGGGGTTGTTTGCCGTGTTGAAATCCTTGCTGCGTCGCAGTTCCGCTCTGTCCTGCCTCAAGGCGGGCGCCGCCTTGATTCTGGTGGCGGCCCTGTCGGCGTCTCCCGCGGGCGCCGCCGTCAGGCACAAGCCGGCGGCCAGGCCTCCCGCAGTCAAGCCTGAAGTCAGCGACACGTTCAAGGCGGCGTCGAAGGTCGCGGCCGAGCGCACTGTCCAGGTTCTTCAGAAAGGTACCAGCGACGCGCCGCCGCAGGGGCCCGATACGCGCCTGCCGCCGGTCGACGCTCATGACGCCGACGAGGAAACCGCCGGCGTCATCGCCTGCAAGGACAAGGGCGACAAGGATCCCGCGCTGAAGGAACTGCCGGCCGACGTCCGCGCCGCGGCCCGACCGGGCGAATGCTATGCGCGGCTGCTGTCGCCGCCTCAGATGGAAGCCTATACCGACCATGTTCTGGTGACGCCCGAACACCTGGAAAAGCGCGTCGTCCCCGCCGTGGTGCAGGAGGTCGAAAAGGACGTCGTCGTCCGCCCTGAACGCGTCGAACGCCGCGTCATCCCGGCTGTGACCGAGATGCGTACCGAAACCCAGGTCGTGCGCGAGGCCACTGTGCGCGAGGAGACGGTTCCGGCCGTCTACGAGACCCGCACCGTCCACGAAATGGTCGAGCCGCCGCATCAGGAATGGGTCAAGAGCGACGGCGAAGCGCTGGACGCACCGATGGTGACTCCGGTCGACCACGCGCCGGTGCGGTACCGTGACGACGGCTACCTGACCTGGCCTGGCAAGAACCATGATCCGGTGCCGACGACGGACGAGGCGCGCGACTATCTGAAGGACGGCAATCCGCCGGCCGTGTGGTGCCTGAAGGAGATCCCTGCGAAGTACCGCGACGTGCAGACGCGCGTCATGGTCCAGCCTGAAACGACGCGCCGTGTCGAAGTCCCGGCCGTGACCCGTCAGGTCACGCATCAGGTGGTCGTGCAGCCCGAACATGTCGAGGAGCGCACCATCCCGGCTGTGTACGAAAAGCGCAAGGTCAAGGAAATCGTCACGCCGGAGCACACCGAGACCTATACGGTCCCGGCCGTCTATCAGGACGTTCAGAAGACCCGCGTGACGCAAGCCGCCGACGCCGTGTGGCGCCGCGTCCTGTGCCGCCGCAACGCCTCGCCTGGCCTGATCACCCATATCCAGCAGGCCCTGGCCGCCAAGGGGTACAATCCGGGCGCCATCGACGGGCATCTGGGCGCCCAAACCGTCCAGGCCATGCAGAAGTTCCAGGCGGACAACAACCTGCCGCAGGGCCAGATCTCGCTCGAATCGGTCAAGGCGTTGGGCATCAACCCGGAACTGAATGACAAGCAATAGGGCATAATACAGTCTGACGGCTTCGCCCCCTCCATTTATGGGGAGGGCGAAGCCTGACTGCCTTTCGCAGGCTAACGCCCCTTCAACGCCGCCCGTAAAAACGCGAACAGCCGCTCGTCCGCACACTGCGCCACGTTGAAGCGCAGGTAATTGCCGGCCGATTGCGACAGGCTGAAGGCATTGCCCGGCGCCAGCACGATATCCTCAAGCAGGGCCTTTTTCGCCAGGTTCGCCGCGTCGAGCCCATCCGGCAGGCGACACCAGACGAACATGCCGGCCTCGGGTTCAAGCCACGGTTCAATCCCGACGCCTTTCAGCCGGCTAATTGTCGCCGCCGTGGCGCGTGACAGCTTGAGCCGCAATCCTTCGACATGTTTCCGGTAGCTGCCATCGCGCAGAACGCTGAAGACCAGTTCCGCCCCCATCCGCCCGCCGCCGAAGCTTGTGGCCAGTTTCAGGTCGCGCAGGCCTTCGATCCAATCGCCGCGCGCGGCGATAAAGCCGCACCGTATGGACGCCGACAGGGTCTTGGTGAAACTGCCGACGTGGATGACGCGGTCCAGGCCGTCGAAGGCCGCCAGGCGCGGCACGGGCAGGGGCTCGAAATCGGCGAAGATATCGTCCTCGATGATCGTCACGCCGTGCTGTTCGGCAAGCTTGAGCACGCGGTGCGCCGTCACCGGCGACAGCGTCGCGCCTGTCGGATTGTGCAGGGCCGAATTGGTGATGTAGAGCCGCGGTCTTTCCGCCGCCAGGAGGTCGGCGAAGCGTTCGATATCGGGGCCTGTCGGCGTATAGGGCACGCCGACGATGCGTGCCTGGTGCGCGCGCAACAGGGCATGGAAGTTGAAATAGCACGGGTCGTCGACCACGACCGTATCGCCGGGTTCGAGCAGAAAGCGACAGATCAGGTCTATGGCCTGCGTCCCCGATTCGGTCAGCATGATGCGCTCGGGCGGTGCCTCGATGCTGCGGTCGGCCATGCGCCGTGACAACAACTGGCGCAAGGCAGGCAAGCCCAGCGGCAGGCCGTAATCGGTCAGCATGGAGTCGTTCGACCGGGCAAGCGTCCGCAGCGCCTTGCGCAAGCCCTCCTGGGGCATCCAGTCGGCCGGCAGCCAGCCGCAGCCGGGCTTGAGCGTCGTTTCTGCTTCCAGCGACTGGCGCGACACCCACAGCGGATCGACGGCGCGGTCGAGCCGTGGCCCGATATCGGCCAGCGACAGCGGCGCCAGCTGCCCGGCCACGTAAAAGCCGGAGCCCGGGCGCGAGCGGATAACGCCTTCGGCCGCCAGGCGCTCATAGGCTTCGACGATGGTCGATACCGACATGGCCATGGTTTTGGCGAAGGCGCGCACGGAGGGCAGGCGGTCGCCCGGTGTCAGGCTGCGCGTATGGATGCGGCTGCGAATGGAGGCCATCGCTTCAGAGACCCGGGTCGTACCGCTGTCGGCCATCTGTATTGGTCCTTGTGGCATCACAGTTCTGTCAAACTGTATCATATTGTCTCTGGCAAGGCGAGGGGGCGCGGCCCATAAACGGCTTTCCATTATAGAGGATAGTGTTATGACCAAGGCGGCCAGCGGCTGGCTCAACGGGTTGATTGCGGTGGCGATTTTCAGCGGCTCGATGCCCGCGACGCGTGCCGCCGTGCTTGATCTGGATCCGGTGTTCGTCACTGTCGCCCGGGGCGCCATCGCCGGTGTCTTGGCCGTGGCAATACTGGCCGGATTTAAGTCAAAGCGTCCGTCGCGCGCCGAACTCAAGTCGCTGCTGATCACGACCGGCGGGGTCGTGGTGGGCTTTCCGCTATTGAGTGCGCTTGCCCTGCGGCACGTCACGTCGGCGCATTCGCTTGTCTTTCTGGGTCTGCTGCCGCTGTCGACCGCCGTCTTCGCGGTTTTGAGGGGCGGGGAGCGCCCGCAACTCCTGTTCTGGATCTTCTCGGGTCTCGGCAGCCTGTGCGTCGCGGGCTTTGCGCTGTCGCAGGGCGCATCGGCGTCGCCCCTCGGCGACGGCCTGCTGTTCCTCGCGGTGATCGTTTGTGGCCTGGGCTATGCCGAAGGCGCCAGGCTGTCGCGCACGCTCGGCGGCTGGCAGGTCATTTCGTGGGCCCTGGTCATTGCCTTGCCGGTCATGCTGCCGTTGAGCCTGCTCCTGCTGCCGTCGGCCGGCCGGCCGACCGCGCCGGCGCTCCTGGGTCTGGCCTATGTCTCGATCTTCAGCATGTTGATCGGCTTTATCTTCTGGTATCGCGGCCTGTCGCAAGGCGGCATTGCAGCGGTCGGGCAGTTGCAACTGCTGCAGCCCTTCTTCGGCCTGGCTCTGGCGTCGCTGCTGCTGCACGAAACGGTCAGTTCGGCCATGCTGCTGGTCACCGTGGCGGTCATTGCCTGCGTTGTGGGCGCCCGGGCCTTCGCCCACCGCCGGACGCCGACGGCTACAGCACGCCCAGTTGCCTGAAACTGGCCACGCCCTCGCGGCCGACGATGACGTGGTCGTGGATCTTGATGCCCAGAGCGCGGCCGGCATCGGCGATCGCCTTCGTCATGTCGATGTCGTCCCGCGACGGCGACGGATCGCCGGACGGATGATTATGGACCAGGATGATGTTGCTTGAGCCCCGTTCCAGTGCCCGCTTCATGATTTCGCGTGGATAGGCGGGGGCATGGTTGACCGTTCCCACACCCAGGACCTCATCGGCCATCAACTTGTTCTGGTTGTCGAGAAAAAGGACGCGGAACTGTTCGCGCGGCTCGTGCGCCAGCGTCACCTTGAGATAGCTGATAAGCGCCGACCAGGACGCGATGATGGTAGTACGTTTCAACGGTTCGGCCGCCGTGCGCCGCGTCGCTTCGAACATCAGCCCAAGATCAAGCGCAATGTCGGCCGTTACCTTCAGCTTCTTGCCCTTGTTATCAAGGACTTCGACCTGCTGCAGGTCGTTTTGCGGGGCCGACAGGACGCCTTGCAGCGATCCGAACCGGCTAAGCAGCGCCTTTGCCAGGGGTTTGACGTCGCGCAGCGGGATCGAGCGAAACAGGAAAAGCTCAAGCAGTTCGTAATCGGGCAGGGCGTCGAGGCCGCCCTTGCGCGCCCGTTCGCGCAGGCGCTGGCGATGGCCGCCGTGATCGAGGCGTATAGGCTCCGCGGCCGAGACATCGAAGCTGGCCGCTTGCTCTTCCATCCCCCCGGACACCGGCCTATTTCACCGGTTGCGGGCGGAACTGGCCGGTAGCCGAGGCGGTGAAAATCTCGACGCCGGTATCGGTCACGCCGACGCTGTGTTCGCACTGCGCCGACAGCATCTTGTCGCGCGTCACGGCGGTCCAGCCGTCGTTCAGGACCTTCACGTCGGGCTTGCCGAGGTTGATCATCGGCTCGACCGTGAAGAACATGCCTTTTTCCAGCTTCGGCCCGGTGCCGGCGCGGCCGAAGTGCAGGACGTTCGGATTGTCGTGGAAGACCTTGCCGACGCCGTGGCCGCAGAAGTCGCGCACGACCGAGCAGCGCTGGCTTTCGGCGAAGACCTGGATGGCATGGGCGATGTCGCCGAAGGTATTGCCGGGCTTGATCTGCTCCAGGCCCAGGCGGGTGCATTCATAGGTGATGTCGACCAGGCGCCTTGCCCGCGGGGCAACGTCGCCGACTTCGTACATGCGCGAGGTGTCGCCATGCCAGCCGTCGATGATGGCCGTCACATCGATATTGACGATGTCGCCTTCACGCAGGGTCTTCTCCGACGGAATGCCATGGCAGACGATGTGATTGGGCGAGATGCACACCGTGTTCTGGTAGCCGCGGTAGAACAGGCAGGCCGGCAGGCCACCGTGGTCCATGATGAATTCACGCGCCAGGTCGTCGAGATCAGAGGTTTTCACGCCCGGGACGACATGGGGGATCAGCATGTCGAGACAGTCGGCGGCGACGCGGCCGGCCTTGCGCATGCCTGCGAAATCCTCGTCCGTATGGATGCGGATGGACTCGGAGCGGACGAGGTAATCGGAATCTGTGTTCATGTGCGACAATATAGACGCGTACCACCGGAGATACCAGAGGGAGCGCTTAGAACTTACCCACGCGAATTGCGGTGCATGCACTGGCGGGAGCGCGCCGGTGCGCCTAAGTGACTCCTGCCCCCTGAGTCGTGTAGAGAGGGGCAGGAGCCTTTGATGACTGCGACGCGTATTCTGGTGTTCGGCAACGAGAAGGGCGGGGCGGGTAAATCCACCGTCGCCATGCACACGGCCGTGCACTTGCTGCATCAGGGCCGGCGCGTGGCCTTTCTCGACCTCGACCTGCGCCAGCGGTCCCTGGCGCGCTTCTTTTCCAACCGCGCCCAATGGGCGGCCGCCAACGGCGCGCGCCTGCCGCATGCCTTTGAGCCGCACCTGCACGACAGGCCGGCGTCGCTGCTGGAAGCGCCGGAAGCCGAGGCCAAACGCGCCTTCGACCGCGCACTGGAACAGGCGCTGGACGGCGCTGATTTCATCCTGATCGATACGCCGGGCGGGGACCACGTCCTGTCGCGCCGGGCGCACGCCGCCGCGCACATGATCGTTACGCCGATGAATGACAGCTTCATCGACTTCGATCTGCTGGGCGAGGTCGATCCGGTGACGCTCGATGTCAAACGGCCGTCCATCTATGCCGAAACCGTGTGGAACTCGCGCAAGCAGCGCGCCGTCTGGGATGGACGCTCGATCGACTGGATCGTGCTGCGCAACCGCCTGGCGGCGACCGAGGCGCGCAACCGCAAGCGTGTCGACGAGCGCGTCCATACGCTGGGCAAGCGCGTCGGGTTTTCGGTCCTGCCCGGCCTGCGCGATCGCGTCATCTATCGCGAGCTGTTTCCGTTCGGCCTGACGGTTCAGGACCTGTCGCAGGATGTAAAGCCCGTGGCGCTGTCGATGAGCCACGTTTCGGCGCGGCAGGAATTGCTGGCCCTTATGCAGGCGCTGGGGCTCGATGACGGGGACGGTTTGCGCGCATGTGGTTGATTGTCCCGGTCGCGATCTTCCTGCTTCTGATCTGGGTCGGGCGCCAGGTGCGTCTCGGCAAATGGAAGACGGGGCCCTGGTTTCATCAGTTTCGCGCGGTGCGCAGTGTGCTGGGGCTTCTGTTCCTGGCGGTGGGGACGATGATGGTTGTGCGGGGTCTTTGGCTGGCCGGGCTGGCGTGTATCGCCGTGGCCCTGGCGCTCAGCGGTTCGGTGCGGGTGTCGGGCACGGCGAGTCGGCGGGAACCACGGACGGCGGCCACCTACACGGCCGAGGAAATCCGCGCCTATCAGACCCTGGGCCTTGGCATCGGCGCGGACAAGACCGCGGTGCGCAACGCCTGGAAAAAGCTGATGAAGGAAGCGCATCCCGACCAGGGCGGCGATCCCGCCCGCGCGCAGGCATTGAACGCCGCAAGGGATGTGTTGTTGAGGAGAAGACGGTAGGCGAAGTGAGCAAGCTCTACTGTCTCGGCCCTCCCCGTAAGCGGCTATCGGATTCACATATTTTGCGGAACCACAAGAAACCCCACCCCCACATCTCGTCGCCTGACGGCTCCTAGTGCGGTCCCCATTTTTCTACGAAAAACGGGGAGATGTAAGACGATCGACCTGCCTTGCACCTCCCCGTTCGGAACGAATGGGGAGGGGGACCGCACGAGCGCGTTGGCGCAAGCCAGACGAGCGAGACATGGTGGTGGGGATTCTTGCTTTCGACCGCGAACCGCGCCCGGAAGCCATCGGTCCCGGGCAGAGAAACAGATGTGTGAATATGACAGCCGTGAACGGGTGGGGCCAAATGCAATCTTCGCAAAACAAAAAAGGGCGGATTGCTCCGCCCCTCTGAAATCTGGATTGCCGTAACGGCTTACGCGTCCGGCTTGATGACCATGCAGTCGAGGCGCTTGGCTTCCATGCTCTTGCAGGCCTTGGTCGCCTGTTCCTTGGTCAGGGCGGCGAAGCGGGTGCGGTACCAGCCGTTCTCGTTCTTCGATATTTCGGAGCGGCTTTCGGCCAGGGCGTCGTCGAAGCGCATCTTGACGCTCTTCACCCAATCGCTGGCCAGGGACTTTTCCTTGAAGGCGCCCACCTGGATCGACCAGCCGGGTTCCTTCTCCTTCTTGCACTTCCTGCCTTTCTTGCACTTGACGGGCGCGGCGTCGTCATCGTCGCTGTCGTCCCGCGACGCCAGTTGCTTTTTGTCAGCCGCCTTCTGGGCGGCCAGGCTCTTGCGGTTATTCTCGACCGCGGCGGCGAGATTGGCTTCCGACTTGTTGACCGGCTTGGCCGTCGCCTTGACCGCGGCCGCCGGCCTGGCCTCGCTGTCCGCCGACGCGACCTGGGCGGTCTTCACAGGCTGGTAAGCGGGCGGCTGGATGGCGGCCTTGACGGCGGCATAGGGGACCGGCGCGGCCGGAGTGGCATTATCCGGAAAGTCCTGCGACGGGGTCGCCAGGGCGGCGGCCTGCGCCTGTGGTGTCTGGGTCAGGGTCTGGACGACCAGAGGCGCCTTGACCTGGGCGCTGGCCTTCTGGACGTTGTCGTCCTGGGCGTTCGCCTGTTCCGAACCTTCAAGCGTTTCGCGCAGTTCCTGGTCGCTGAACTGGCGGTCGTTGCTGGCGTACTGGACGGCATTGGTCGACATGCTGGGCATGTCGAGTGCGCGGGCGAATTCGTTCTGGGCGACCTGGATCACCTCGCCGTGGTCGCGGCGGTCCATGACGTCGAATCCGATGCTGAGCAGTTCGGTGACGTGCTCGCGGCGCTGCTGCTTGTCGGCGGCGCCCAGCATGACCGCGACCAGGCGGTGATTGCCCTTGACCTGCGACGCGACCAGGTTCTGGCCGGCGGCGTTGGTATAACCGGTCTTCATGCCGTCCACGCCCGGCATGCCGTGCAGCGGATTGTGGTTGTAGTAGGTCCGGCCGCGATAGGTCACCGACGGCAGGTCGAAATAGCTGTAATACTGCGGGAAGTCGCGCATGACGGCCCGGGCCAGGATGGCGAGGTCGCGGGCCGAGGACAACTGGCGCGGATCGGGCAGGCCGTTGGCGTTGACGAAATTGGTCTGGGTCATGCCCAGCTCCTTGGCCTTGATGGTCATCATGGCCGCGAAGCGTTCCTCGGTGCCGCCGACCTTTTCGGCCAGGGCTTCGGCCATGTCATTGGCCGAATACATGGCGGCCAGGCGCATCGCGGTGTCGACGTCGATCGTGTCGCCGGCCTTGAGATAGACCTTGACCGGCGCCTGCGAGGCGGCGCGGGCGCTGACGGTAATGGTGTCGTCCGGCCGGATCGTGCCCCGCGACAGGGCGTCGAACACCATGTACAGCGTCATGATCTTGGTCAGCGACGCCGGATAGCGGGCGGAATCGGCGCGGGCGGCGTAGAGGACTTCGCCCGACTGTGCGTCAACCACGATGGCGGCATATCGGCTGTTGTAGCTGAGGTCGCCGGCGTTTGCGGCGCAGGCCGCGGTCGCTGCCAAGGCCGTAGCCGCGAAAAGGGCCGCCATGCGTCCTTTTCGTTTCACCTTCGCCTGATCGCCTTGTCCGAGATCGCCCAAAGCCTGCCCGCATGTACGCATCAAAGCCGTCCTCAACTCATACCCAAAAAGCCTGCCCATTCTGGACCACAAACCCAAAGCGACAAAGCGCCGCGGGATGCATCGTACCCTATCTAAAAGTGTCCCCGGAGGTTTAAACAAACCTTAAGGAGCCACACAATAGTGTCCGCATTGCGTCCAGACCTGCACGATCGAACTATCCTATCGACCGCTTATATGAAGCGTTTGTGAAGCGTCCCCCCGTTGTCGGGATAACGCCATTCCAATCAACCATCATGCGTGCGGATTGGACAAGAATCTCCCACGGAAGGCGAAAAGTCCCTTCACATTGTCGTTAACGTTTTGTGCGGTGCACAAAAAAGCTTGACATCTTTGTGCACGTGCATCATATCCACGTTATCCGGTCGGCAAGGACGATTCGCGTCTCGATCCCGGCCAGTGGCCAGTAATCGTACCCATAATCATGAAACGGAGTTATGCTATGGAAACGGGCGAAGATACCATCAAGTCGACGGTCGAGCGCATGGCTCAGGCCGGTAATCAAGCGTTCAAGGATTCGGTCGAAAAGACCCTGAGCGCCCTCAGCGAAGTCAACACCTTGTCCAAGGGCAATGTCGAGGCCGTCGTCGAAAGCCTGACCGCCGCCACCAAGGGCGCGGAAACGGTCGGCGCCCAGGCGCTCGCCTTCTCGAAGAAGAACTGGGACGAAGCGGTTGCGGCCGCCAAGACCCTGTCCGGCGCCAAGAGCGTCCAGGAAGTCATCGAGCTGCAATCCAAGTACGCCAAGTCGGCGATGGAAGCCTATGTGGCCGAAGTCAACCAGATGACCGAGACCCTGTCGTCGTCGTTCAAGGACACCTTCAAGCCGATCAACACGCGCGTCACCGCCGCGGTCGAGAAGTTCCAGTCCTACCGCTAAACAGCGGCGCCCTTTGGCGCAAATCGCAGAAGGCCCCGGATAGGCGTCCGGGGCCTTTTTTGCGTCTGGAGGAAGGATTACGCGCCGGCGCGATCCCTGCCGCGATGGGCCTCGATGAACAGCGTCACCGCGGCGCGGCAATAGGAGTCGATTTCACCTTCGTCCCCGGCTCTTGCCTCGTCGAACGGAGCGATAATCAGAAGATCCGAGCCTTTGAAGAGCGCCGCGAACAGGCGCGCGGACCGAACAGGATCGGGTACATTTAAAACGGCCTTTGCGTGCAACTGCCGCAACAGCGCCTCGACCTGGGCGATGAAGCGGGCGGGGCCTGCCTCATAGTAGAGCCGGCCCAGGGATGTCTGGTTTGTCTTGTCGGCCATGATCATGGTTTCGACACTGCGTACGTCCGGGCTCAACAGCAGGCGCAGCAGGGATTGTCCGACTGCCATGAGTTGATCCTCCGCGGAGCCGCCGATACCTTCGAACAGGGACCGTGGCGCAAACCTGTGGCAACGGTCCGCGATGGCCGCGCTGAACAGCGCCTCCTTGTTCTCGAAATGCCGATAGATGCTGAGCTTGGATATCTTCGCCCGTTGCGCGACCTTGTCCATGGTCGTCGCCTGAAATCCCAATTCCATAAAGAGTTCGCAGGCCGCATCGACAATCGTTTGTCCAAGCGCCTCATTGACGGGCCGGCCGCGCCGGCCCTGGCTTTTCTCAGTCATGATAATAACGATACTTGACAGTATCCATAATCTCGCCTTACGATACCATTCAGTATCAAAAATACGCGAGCCATCGGATCATTGTCAACCATGTCCTCCAGATCAAATCTTTCACGGCTGCCGGCGTTGACCGTTCTGGCCGCCGCCGCTGCCCTGACAGGTGCCTGTCATGCGCCGGCCCAGGCCGACCGGACCAGCCCGCCGCGCGTGCTCGTTTATCAGGTCGGAGCCGGGGCGGAAACGGGGACCGCCTATTCGGGCACCATTCATTCACGTGTCGAGCCGGATCTGTCGTTCCGTGTCGGCGGGCGGATTCTGGAGCGGAGGGTCAGTGTCGGAGATCATGTATCGGCCGGCCAGTTGCTGATGCGCCTTGATCCGACCGATTACGACGATGCCGTCAGCGGTGCGGTCGCCGCCGTGTCGGCGGCACAGGCGCAGGCGACGCGCGCGACCGCCAGCTACGAGCGTCTGGTTGCTCTTTCGGCGTCCGGTTCGACATCGCCGGATACGGTCGAACAGGCCAGGGCCGGCAAGGACTCGGCCGACGCCGGTCTCAAGGCCGCCCAGGCGCAACTGGCGGCGGCCCGCAACCAGAGAGCCTATACCGAATTGCGCGCGGACGGCGCCGGCATTGTGACCGCGTTACCGGCGGAAGCCGGGCAGGTGACGGGTGCCGGACAGCCGGTAATCAGGATCGCTATGGCCGGCCCGCCGGAAGCCGTGGTGGGGCTGCCCGACGCCGGTCACGTCGCGGGTGAAACGGCGACGGTAACCGTTTTCGGCGCCCAGGCCTCGACCCACAGCGCCCGCCTTCGCCAGATATCGGCGGCGGCCGATCCGGCAACCCGGCTTTTCGAGGCGCGCTATGTCGTGGACGCGACGGTGGCGGACGCCCCGCTCGGTTCGACGGTCAGCGTATCTCCGTCCGTCAGCCACGCTCCGTCTCCCGGGCTCGATATTCCGTTGTCGGCGCTTGTCGACAGGGGCGGGGGCACGACAGTCTGGATCGTCGATGCGAAGGGACGGGGCCGGTCCAAGCCCGTCACGGTTTCGCGCCTGGCCGAAGAGACGGCGTCGATCGCTTCAGGCCTGTCGCGTGGCGACATCATCGTCGCGGCGGGGGCGCAGCTTCTTCACGACGGCGAAGTGGTGACTCCGGTTCGCGGAGGTACGTTGTGACCTTTCCCAATCTTTCGGCGCTGGCGGTTCGCGAACGCGCCGTGACCCTTTTTCTGATCCTGGCCGTGCTTGCCGCCGGGGTCTTCGCCTTCGTCAAGCTGGGGCGGGCCGAAGATCCCCGCTTCACCGTCAAGATCATGACGGTAACGGCCGTATGGCCGGGCGCGACGGCTAAGGAAATGGACGAAAATGTCGGGGACCCGCTGGAAAAGCGGGTGCAGGAACTGCAGTATTACGACCGGGTCGAAACGACGGCGCAGCCCGGCGTGTTGCAGGCCAAGGTCATCCTGAAGGATTCGACCCCGCCGTCGGCCGTGGCGGATCAGTTCTACCAGGTCCGCAAAAAGCTCTCCGACGAAGCGCGCAAGCTGCCGAACGGCGTCTACGGCCCCTTCTTCGACGACGAATTCAGCGATGTCTACTTCTCGCTCTATGCCCTGCAGGCAAAGGGACTGCCCAATCGCGACCTGGTCAAACAGGCCGAGGATATCCGGCAGCAACTCCTGCACGTTCCCGGCGTCCAGAAGGTCAAGATCCTGGGCGAGCGCCCGCAGGCCATATATGTCGACATATCCCAGGCCCGCCTCGCGACCCTGGGCGTGGGCGCGCAGGACATTATCGCGGCGTTGCGCGGGCGAAACGACGTCGCCCCCTCAGGCTCGGTCGACACCTCGGGCCCCAGGGTGCAGTTGCGCCTCGACAATGGCCTGACCTCGATCGACGACGTTCGCAATGTGACGCTGAATGTCCAGGGCAGGCTCCTCCGGATCGGCGATTTCGCCGACGTGCGCAAGGGCTATGAGGACCCGCCGAGCTTCGAAATCGATCACGCCGGCCAGCCGACCGTGGTGCTGGGTGTCGTCATGGCGCCGCGGTACAATGGCCTGACGCTGGGCAAGGCGCTCGACCGCGAGGAAGACAGTGTGCGCGCCCGGCTGCCCCTGGGCCTGAGCATCACCAAGATCGCGGATCAGGCAAAGGCCATCCATCATTCCGTCGATGAGTTCATGGTCAAGTTCATGATGGCGCTTGGCGTCGTCATGCTGGTTTCCCTCGTCGCGCTGGGCTTCCGGGTCGGCCTTGTTGTCGCGGCGGCCGTCCCCCTGACGCTGGCCATCGTCTTCGTCGTCATGCTGGTGACCGGCCGCGATTTCGACCGCGTGACGCTCGGCGCCCTGATCATTTCGCTGGGCCTTCTGGTCGACGACGCCATCATCGCCATCGAGATGATGGTGGTCAAGCTGGAGGAGGGGTACGGCCGCATCAGGGCGGCGACCTTTGCCTGGACCACGACGGCCGCCCCCATGCTGTCGGGGACCCTGGTCACCATACTTGGCTTTATCCCCGTCGGCTTCGCCCAGTCGTCGGCCGGGGAATATGCGGGCAATATCTTTTGGGTGGTCGGCTTCGCCCTCATCGCTTCGTGGGTGGTCGCGGTGACCTTCACGCCCTATCTGGGCGTCGTCATGCTGCCCGACATCAAGCCGCGGCATGACCACGACTCCCTGTACGCCACAAAGGCCTATACCCGGTTTCGCAATCTGGTCCGCCTGGCCGTCGACCGCCGCGGTCTCACCATCGCCATCACGATCGGTTTGTTCCTGCTGTCCGGCGCCGGAATGATCGTCGTCAAGAAGCAGTTCTTCCCGAACTCGGACCGTACCGAGCTGACGGTCGAGGTCAAGATGCCGGTCGGCTCGGCCTTCGACGCCACCAGGGCGCTGACGCGGCGCCTGGAAACCGACCTGCAAAAGCAGCCCGAAGCCACCGATGTCTCGGCCTATATCGGGCAGGGCGCGCCGCGCTTTTTCTTCTCGCTCAATCCCGAACTGCCGAATCCAGCCTATGCCCAGGTCGTCATCCAGACAAAGGATGTCGAGGCGCGCGCCCGGCTTAAAGAGCGCATCCGCCATTGGGTGAGCGACGGACGCTATCCGCAGGCCCGCGTGCGCGTGACGCAGTTCCTGTTCGGCCCACCCGTGCCTTACCCCGTGCTCTTCCGCGTCACCGGCCCCGACGAGGCCGGGATCATGAAGATCGCTGAACAGGTGAGGGGCGTCATGCAGCAGAATCCCAACGTGCTCGATGCGCACCTCGACTGGGGCGACAGGACGCCCGTCGTCCGCTACGCGATCGACGATGCCCGCCTGGCGCAACTCAATCTGACCCGCCAGTCGGTGGAGCTTCAGTTGCAGGGCCTGGTGTCGGGCGTTCAGGCGACCCAGGTGCGCGACGGCACGCGCACGATCGACGTGATGCTGCGCACTCCCGAAGCGGAAAGGCGTTCGCCGTCCGGTCTTGCCGGCATGACGGTCATCAACACCCAGGGCCAGGCCGTTCCCCTGAGCGCCGTCGTTCATCCCGGCGTCGACACCGAAAGCCAGGAAATCAAACGCTATGACCGCGACCTGTTTGTCAGCGTGCAGGGCGATGTGCGCGACGGCGTCCAGCCGCCCGACGTCACGGCGGAAATCCTGCCGAAGCTCAAGGCGATCAAGGCTGGCCTGCCGGCCGGATACCGCATCGACACCGGCGGCGCCGTCGAGGAAAGCGCCAAGGCCAATGTCGCCCTGGTCGCCGTCGTGCCGGTGATGATTCTGTTGACGCTTGTCGTGCTGATGATCCAGGTCAGGACCTTCTCGACCATGTGGATGGTCTTCGCCACCGCGCCGCTTGGCCTCGTTGGCGCCGTGCCGACCCTGCTGATCTTCGACCAGCCCTTCGGCTTCAACGCCATCCTGGCCCTGGTGGGGTTGTCGGGCATCCTGATGCGCAACACGCTGATCCTGGTTCAGCAGATCAACGACAACAAGGCGCAGGGGGCCTCGGATTATGACGCGGTGGTCGAAGCGACCGTGCGCCGCGCCCGTCCGGTCATCCTGACGGCCGCGGCGGTGCTGCTGTTGCCGACCGTCATCGGCGGCCTGCTG
>CAKZJB010000028.1 GCA_936940865.1 uncultured Asticcacaulis sp.
GACGAAGAACAGCACGTCCTTGCCTTCCTGGTCGCGGAAATATTCCGCCTGGGCAAGACCCGTCAGCGCGACGCGGGCGCGGGCGCCGGGGGGCTCGTTCATCTGGCCGTAGACCAGCGTACAGCGCGAGGTGCCGCCACCGCCGTGCTCGTTCACCTTCGACTCGATCATTTCGTGATACAGGTCGTTGCCTTCGCGGGTGCGTTCACCGACGCCGGCGAACACCGAATAGCCGCCGTAGGCCTTGGCGATGTTGTTGATCAGTTCCTGGATCGTAACCGTCTTGCCGACGCCGGCGCCGCCGAACAGGCCGATCTTGCCGCCCTTGGCGTACGGGCAGATCAGGTCGATGACCTTGATGCCGGTGACGAGGATTTCAGCCGCGGTCGCCTGGTCGGCGAAGGCCGGGGCTTCGGCGTGGATCGGGTTGAAGAAGGTGGTTTCGATCGGACCGGCTTCGTCGATCGGCTCGCCGATGACGTTCATGATGCGGCCGAGCGTGGCCGGGCCGACCGGAACGGTGATCGGGCCGCCGGTGTCGGACACAGGCTGGCCGCGAACCAGGCCTTCGGTAGCGTCCATGGCGATGGCGCGCACGGTGTTTTCACCGAGGTGCTGGGCGACTTCGAGAACCAGGCGCGAACCCGAGGCGGCGTTGGTCGTTTCCAGCGCGTTGAGGATGGCCGGCAGCGCGCCGTCGAACTCGATGTCGACGACGGCGCCGATGACTTGCGAAATGCGGCCCTTGGCGGCCGTGATCGTCTGATGGGCGGTCATGTCAAATTCCTAGAGGGCTTCGGCACCGGAGATGATTTCGATCAGCTCCTTGGTGATCTGGGCCTGGCGAGAGCGGTTGTATTTCAGGGTCAGCGCATTGATCATCTCGCCCGCGTTGCGCGTGGCGTTGTCCATGGCGCTCATCTGCGCGGCGTAGAAGCCGGCGTTGTTTTCGAACAGGGCGGACAGAATCTGAACCGACAGGTTGCGCGGCAACAGGACTTCGAGGATTTCCTCTTCGCCCGGCTCGTATTCATAGACGGCCTTGCCCGCCGGCACCGCGGCCGAGGTGTCGACCTCAGCCGGGATCAGGCGCTTCGATTCCGGAACCTGGCTGATGACCGACTTGAAGTGCGAGTAGAACAGGGTCACCACATCGGCGCGGCCGCGTTCGAACTCTTCGGTGATCAGCGCCGAGATCGGCGTCACCACGTCCAGCGTCAGCACCTTGGTGGCGCTGAGGTCGAACGATTCGATGACGCGGTCGCCGAACATCCGCTTCAACTGGTCGCGGCCCTTGCGGCCGATCGCAATGATGCGGACGTTACGGCCCTGGTTGATCTGGCCGTTGATGAAGTCGCGGGCGGCGCGCACGATATTGGTGTTGAAGCCGCCAGCCAGACCGCGGTCCGCCGTGGCGACCACCACCAGCTGGTTATGCTGCGACCCCGTGCCGGAGAGCATCTTCGGCGCGGAATCGCCCGAAATGCCCTTGGCCAGGTTGGCGATGACCGCAGCCATGCGGCGGGCGTAAGGACGGGCGTTTTCCGCCGCGTCCTGTGCGCGCTTGAGCTTGGCCGCCGCCACCATCTGCATCGCTTTCGTGATCTTCTGCGTGGCTTTCACGCTTCCGATCTGATTGCGCATGTCCTTCAAGCTGGGCATTGCGGACCCTTAGGCGAAGTTCGAGGTGAAGTCGGCGACGACGGTCTTCAGCTTGTCTTCCAGCTCGGCCGACAGGGCCTTCTGGTCGCGGATGGCGCTCAGGAGGTCGGTGTGGCGGGTGCGCAGGAGCGACAGCAGTTCACGCTCGTAACGGCCGACGTCGCCGACAGCCACCTTGTCGAGGTAACCGCGGGTACCGGCGTAGATCACGCAGACCTGCTCTTCAACCTTCAGCGGCGAGTATTGCGGCTGCTTCAGGAGTTCCGTCAGGCGGGCGCCACGGGCCAGCAGGCGCTGGGTGGCGGCGTCGAGGTCCGAACCGAACTTGGCGAAGGCTGCCATTTCGCGATACTGCGCCAGGTCGCCCTTGATGGCGCCGGCAACCTGCTTCATCGCCTTGATCTGGGCCGACGAACCGACGCGCGACACCGACAGGCCGACGTTCACGGCCGGGCGGATGCCCTGGTAGAACAGGTCGGTTTCGAGGAAGATCTGGCCGTCGGTGATCGAGATCACGTTGGTCGGGATGTAGGCCGACACATCGTTGGCCTGGGTTTCGATGACCGGCAGGGCGGTCATGGAGCCGGCGCCGTTGTCTTCGTTCAGCTTGGCGGCGCGTTCCAGCAGGCGTGAGTGCAGGTAGAAGACGTCGCCCGGATAGGCTTCGCGGCCGGGCGGACGACGCAGCAGCAGCGACATCTGACGGTAGGCGACGGCCTGCTTCGACAGGTCGTCATAGATGATCAGGGCGTGCATGCCGTTGTCACGGAACCATTCGCCCATGGCGCAACCCGCGAACGGAGCGAGGTATTGCAGCGGAGCCGGTTCCGAAGCGGTGGCCGACACGACGATCGTGTAATCGAGCGCGCCGTTTTCTTCCAGCGACTTGACGATCTGGGCGACGGTCGAGCGCTTCTGGCCGATGGCGACGTAGATGCAGTACAGCTTGGCCTTCTCGTCCGTACCGGCGTTGACCGCCTTCTGGTTCAGGATGGCGTCGATGGCGACGGCGGTCTTGCCGGTCTGGCGGTCACCGATGATCAGTTCGCGCTGGCCGCGGCCAACGGGGATCAGGGTGTCGATGGCCTTGATGCCGGTCTGCACGGGCTCGTGCACCGACTTACGCGGGATGATGCCGGGCGCCTTGACGTCGACGCGGCGGCGCTCGGACGATTCGATCGGGCCCTTGCCGTCGATCGGCTCACCCAACGGGTTGACGACGCGGCCGAGCAGGCCCTTGCCGACCGGCACGTCCACGATTTCGCCGAGGCGGCGGACTTCGTCGCCTTCGCGGATCTCGCGGTCTTCGCCGAAGATAACGACGCCGACATTGTCCTTTTCGAGGTTCAGGGCCATGCCCTTCACGCCCGCCTTCGGGAACAGCACCATTTCACCGGCCTGGACCTTGTCGAGGCCGTAGACGCGGGCGATACCGTCGCCGACCGACAGCACCTGACCGACGTCGGAAACGTCCGCTTCTTCACCGAAGCCAGCGATTTGCGCTTTGAGAATAGCCGAGATTTCGGCTGCACGAATATCCATGAGTGTTACGCTCTCTTAAGGGCGAATTTGAGGGAATCGAGTTTGGTCTTCAACGATGCGTCGAACAGACGCGAGCCCACGCGGACCTTCAGTCCGCCCAGGATGGCCGGGTCAACAGTGGTGTTGACTTCGGCCGATTGCCCCAGGGCCTTGCCCAGGGCGGCTTTCAGGTTGCCGAGTTGCTCGTCGGTCAAGGCCACGGCCGACGTGACTTCGGCGTTCACAATGCCCTTCTGAGCGTCGTACAGCTTGTTGAAGGCGTTGAGGAACGGGAACAGGTGGTCGAGACGGCGATTGGCCGCCAGGACGCCGAACACCTTGTTGGTGAGCGCATTCAGCTTGAGCGACCTGGTGACGGCCAGAAGGCCGTTCAGCTTCACGTCGGACGTATAGACGAACGATGCGACAAAATTACGCAGCTCGGCGCTTTGCAGAAGCAGCGCCTTGACGGCGGCGAGGTCCTTGTGAACGGCCTCAAGGACGCCCTGGTCCTGGGCCAGTTCGAAGGCGGCCTTCGCGTAACGGTCACCGGCTTCGGTTTCTCGGAATTGATCGTTCACGTATGGTCCCAGACGAAAAGGTGGCGAAAAACGGCTGTTTTGATTATGGGCACGGGGCCGCGAGCGCACAGGTGCGCTGCCAACGGTCTCGAAGCGCGGGCTCCTTAGCATAGGGTTTTGTGGGCCGCAACCAATCACCCCGGCAAAAAGGCCAAAAACCTCGGGCGGGCCGCCAAAATATCTTTTTGACTCATGCCTTGAGATTCAAGGCAATTCTTTTATTTAAAGTCCAGGGTCGATATATCGACCGGAGGGCAGGATCAAAGACATATGGACGTTATAACATCGCTTCTACTTGACCCAGCGGCATGGGCCGCGCTTTTGACCTTGGTGGTCATGGAAGTCGTCCTCGGCATCGACAATCTGATCTTCATCTCCATTCTGACGAACAAGCTGCCGCAGGCCATGCGCGGCAAGGCCCGCGCCTTCGGGCTTGGCGGCGCCCTGGTCATGCGCATCCTGCTGCTCTTCACCCTGTCGAGCCTCACCGCCATGAAGGAACCGGTCTTCAATGCGCTGGGCCACGGCTATTCGTGGCGCGACATCATCCTGATCGCCGGCGGCCTGTTCCTGGTCTACAAGGCGACCAGCGAGATCAGCCACGCCACCGACCACAAGGCCGGCGACGACCACGACCAGAAGCCCAAAAAATCGCTGGGCTTCGCCGCCGCCATCGCCCAGATCCTGATGCTCGACATCGTCTTCTCGATCGACAGCATCCTGACCGCCGTGGGCATGACCGATCACCTGCCGATCATGATCATTGCCGTGCTGGTCGCCGTCTTCCTGATGTTCGTGGCGTCCGGGCCGATTTCGGCATTCATCGGCCGCCACCCGTCGATCGTCATGCTGGCGCTGGGCTTCCTTTTGATGATTGGCGCCGTGCTGATCATGGACGGCACCGGCCACCATGTCGACAAGGGCTATATCTACGGCGCCATGGCGTTCGCCGCCTTCGTCGAGGGCCTGCAGATGCTGCGCCGAAAAAGAAGCAAGAGCTAACCGGGCATTAAACGCGTTTTGCTAGACTGACGGTCCGTTTCGCAGAAGGCGAAGACCATGGACATAACGTCGACTCTGGCGTCTGGATCACTGCCGCGCGGCATGTCGGTCGAGCGTTTCAACGCTCAGCAAGCCGCCGATCAGAAAAAGGCCGCCATCACAAAGGCCGCCGGCGAGCGCCTGAGCGCGCCGAAAAACGACGGCGCCGAGCAGACGAAAGCGCGCGTCCGCGAAGAGATCAAGGAAATCAGGAAGCGCCTGAACATCCTGAAATCGCTCTACGCCAACAATCCGAAGGAAATGGCCAAGGCTCTGGCGCAGGTCTTCAAGGAGCTGAAGGCGGCGATCAAGGAATACAAGGCCGCGCTGAAAAGCGAGATGGACAATGCCGGCGACGCCGGCGTGACCGCCATACCGGCGGAGCCCATGCCCGCGCCTGCCGCCGATACAGCCGAAAAGCCGGAAGACGACGAGGCTACGAAGGCCGACGCGCCCGCCGATCCTGAAGCAAAAAACGATACGGCGACGCCGGCTGATCCGACTGCGCCCTATGGCGCCGTCGAGACCGCCGCCAAGACCATGGTCGGCGAGGACGGGCTGAACTTCACCAAGGAAATCCGCGCCCTGGTCAATCTGATCGAACAGAAACTGCTGACGCCGGCACGCATCCAGAAGCAGATGATGAAGCCCGACAAGGCGATGGACGACGCCTTCAAGGAGGTCGAAGACCAACTGAAGGCCCTGCGCAAGGAGATGGAGGACACGGACCGTGACCTCAAGGCCGAAGCGCCGATGGCCGGCATGCATTTGGACATCGCAGCGTAAGACCTTCGGTCTTACGCTTTTTCAGCTCAAGCGCCGCATGGCTCGCCGCCCACGAAGCGTTGTCCTGACGCTTCGCTCCTTGAGGACAAGACGGCGGCGGGCCGTCGCCCTTGCCGACGGCGATTTAGTCAATCGCCGTTGGAGTTTCTATAGGAAATTATACGGGTCGATATCGACGATCTGGCGGATGGCGCTGGGGCGTTTGACCGCGCTTAGCCAGTGCGAAAGAAAGCCCTGAAGGTCGCGGTTGCGGTCGGCGCGCACCAAAAAGCGTTTGCGCCACTGCCCCCGCACCAGGGCCAGCGGCGCATCGGCCGGGCCGTAGACATCGATGCCCGGGCTGTTGGGAATCTGTAATGTCAATTCGTGGGCGAAGCGGTTGAGTTGCGCCGGGTCGCGCCCCTGCAGGATGACCGCGCCCAGCCGGCCGAAGGGCGGGAATTTGGCGATTTCACGCGACATGCTTTCATAGGCATAGAAGGCCTCGCGGTCCTGATGCATCAGGGCCTGCATGACCGGATGTTCTGGCGAATAGGTCTGGATGATCGCCCGCCCCGGCTTGACCTTGCGCCCGGCACGGCCGGTCGCCTGAGCCAACAATTGAAACGTCCGCTCGGCCGCACGCAGGTCACCGCCCTTGAGACCAAGATCGGCATCGACGATGCCGACGAGCGTCAGGTTCGGGAAATTATGCCCCTTGGCGGCCGCCTGGGTGGCGATGACGATATCGACCTCGCCGTCTTCGATGCGCCGGATCAGCGACGCCGACGTCGCCGCATCCGGCGCGGTGTCGGAGCTGAAGACCTCGGCGCGGACGCCGGGGAATCTGTGCTCGACCTCCTCCAGGATGCGTTCGACACCCGGCCCGATCGAGGTCAGCCCATCCTTGGCGCCGCAGTGCGGGCACGCCGCCGGCTTCTTCATTGAAAACCCGGTCAGATGACACACCAGCCGTCCGGTCGAGCGGTGTTCGACCAGCCAGGAATCGGTGTTGGGCGCCGACAGCTTTTCGCCGCACGCCTTGCACAGCACCAACGGCGCATAGCCGCGACGATTGAGGAACAGCATGACCTGTTCGCGGCGTTGCAAGGTTTCGAGAATCTCGCCGACCAAGGGGTCGCTCAGCCAATAGCCCTTGTCGGGCGGATGCGCCTTCATATCGATCAACGCGATGTCGGGCAGTTGCGCCGTGCCGTGGCGTTCGCCTAGCCGTATCCAGGCGTAGCGGCCTTTTTCGGCATTGGTCAGGGTTTCGAGCGACGGCGTCGCCGACGCCATGATGACCATGGCGCCGTTCTGGCGCGCGCGGAAGACAGCCAGGTCGCGGGCGTGGTAACGCACACCCTCTTCCTGTTTGTAGGAACTGTCGTGCTCTTCATCGATGACGATAAGTCCGAGTTTCGGAAACGGCAGGAACAGGGCCGAGCGGGCGCCGACCACCAGCCGGATCCTGCCCGCCGCCACGCCTTCCCAGATACGGCGGCGCGAGCCGTTCGAGATATTGGCGTGCCACTGCGCGACCTCGACGCCGAACCGCGCCTTCAACCGGCCCAGGACGGCCTGGGTCAGAGCGATTTCAGGCAGCAGGATCAGCACCTGGGCATCGGGCCGTTCGCGCAAGATATCGGCGACGCTTTCGAGATAGACCTCGGTCTTGCCCGAGCCCGTAACGCCGTCGAGCAGGACCGGCGCGAAGCCCATCTTCGCGGCTTCGTTGCGCAGCAAAATGTGCGCGGCCGCCTGGCCGGGATTGAGGTTGGCCGGCGCGTAATCGGGATCGGGCGCGCGATAGTCGTCGGCCGCCGGCAGGTCGACCTTTTCCAGCACGCCTTCCTTTTCCAGCGCGGTGACGACCCCTGTCGACACGGCCGCGGCCATGGCAAGGTCGCTCAAACCCATGGGCAGGACGGCGGTTTCTATGACGCGCGCGCGGGCCTTGGTCATGCGGTGCGGCGCAGTCCCCGTCGCAACATAGCCTTGCCGCACCTGGCCCTTGGCGACGCGGAGCGCGCGCAAACAGCCGTTGAGAAAGACGCCCGGCGGCGTCAGGGTCCAGGCGGCCGCCCACAGCCAGAAATCGAGCGCCGCGTCCGGTACCGGCGGATCGTCGAGCTTTTGCAGCACCGGCTTGAGCTTGAGACTCTCGTCCGTCCGCGTATCGAACCCGACAACCAGCCCGCGCACCCTGGCATGCCCCAGCGGCACCAGCACATGGTTACCGCGCATCAGATACAGAGTGTCGGGAATCAGGTAGTCGAGCGCTTCGGCCATAGGCGCCATGACGACCACTTTCGCAACGGCGCGCACGGCCTGATCGGCTTCACGCGGCAGGGGCAATTCGGTGGTCAGGGCACTCATCCTCTCACCTGTAGCATGAATCGTGAGGCCGTGTCACAGCCCGGCCGCAAAAGCGCTTGAGGGCCGCACCGTCCCGAACTACAGTACCCGCCGACCCTAAATAGGTACGTCTTATGAGCTCCGAAAGCGGCACGACCACGATCGATCTGGATGACTGGCAAACCGTCCGTCGCCTCTTGATCGACCACGCCGCCGACATCGCGCGCGACAAGGCCTTGCTCGACGACCTGGGTTTGCAGCCGAAGGCGCGCCATCTGATCGATTTCGGTCCGGCGGCGCTCGCCCGCCTCGAAGCCCGCGCGCTAAAGGATTTCGATATCCGCCGCCAGCTCGAACTCACGGCCAAGGCCAATTTCGATGCGCAGAACCAGACCCACGGCATGGTGCTGAGCCTGATGGAGGCGCGCAACCACGCCGATCTGGCGCGCCGCCTCAATGAGGAATCGCGCAACCGTTTCGGCCTGATCGCCGGCACGATCGCGCTGGAAGACACCGGTCCCGTGCCGCTCGGCTGGAAGACGCTGGACGACGGCGGGGTCGACTATATCGTCGGCGAAACCGGCCTGTCGCTGCTCGGTCCCGACGGCGCCTGCCGCGTGCTGTTCGACGATGACATTCGCCGCATCAAGTCGGCCGCCGTGTTGCGCATCGCCCTGTGGCGCGAAGGCCGCCCCGGCCTTGTCGCTTTCGGGTCTTCGGACTTCGACGGATTCTCGCCCGACATGGGCGCCGAACTGGTCGCCTTCGTCGCCCGTGTCGTCGAACGCGTCGCCGAACGCTGGCCGGTCATCGCGTAAAACGTTCACCTCCAACGACGGTCAGCCGCTGGCAAGGGCGCCAATCTTTTCGTTTCTTGGCCGCCGCGCGGCGTGTCCTCAAGGAGCGAAGCGTTAGGACAACGCTTCGTGGGCGCGCGGGCCATGCGGCGCAGCCCCCCTCATCACGCTTTGGTAACGCCCACTTAGCAATTCTTTGCTTGAGTGACACGGTTAACTTACCCACAGAGTCCCCGACATGACGTATAAAGGGAAGCCCAGCCAGCGCTGTTTTTTGAGGTCTCCCTCTCCGGCCGGAAAAGGTTCTGTTAGGAGTAAGCCCTCTCACCGTCTCCGGCACACTTTCAGGTCGGAGAAGGGAGGCCACCCTATATGATAACGCTGGACGACGCCCGGACAGCATGGTTCGCGTGGCTGAAAGGCCAAAGACGGTGTTCGCCACGCACGCTCGAAGCGTACGGCCATGCCCTGCGTGGGTATTTTTCGCACATGGACCGGACGGTCGGCGGACAGGCGATGCTCGACGATATCGTCAAGGTCGGCGCCGCCGACCTGCGTGGGTGGATGGCGCACCTGCGAGCCAAGGACCCGCCGCTGTCCCCGCGCTCGCTGGCCCAGCACCTGTCGGCAGTCAAGTCGTTCCACAAATGGCTGGATCTGCATATGGACATGGGCAATGCCCAGGTCGCCATGATGCGCGGCCCGCGGCTGAAAGCCACCCTGCCGCGCCCGCTCAATCCCGACCAGGCCTTCGGGCTGATCAACGAAACCCATATGGATGCGGACCGCGACGATTGGGAAAACGCGCGCGACGAAGCCGTCTACATGCTGCTTTACGGCCTGGGCCTGCGGATCTCAGAGGCCCTGTCGCTGACGCTGGGCGACACGCCATTGCGTGAGTCCCTGCGCATCACCGGCAAGGGCAACAAGATGCGTACCCTGCCTGTGCTCAAATCGGTAAGCGACGCCATCGAAGCCTATAAGGCGCAACAGCCTTTCCCCTTGCGGCCCGACGACAAGCTGTTTCGCGCCAGGCGCGGCGGCGAGTTGTCCGCGCGCCACGTCCAGGCCAGCGTCCAGCGCCTGCGCTCACGCCTTGGCCTGTCCGACCGCGCCACCCCGCACGCCCTGCGCCATTCCTTCGCCACGCATCTTTTGGGCTCGGGCGCGGACCTGCGCTCGATCCAGGAACTGCTGGGCCATGCGTCGCTGTCGACGACGCAGAAATACACCCAGGTCGACGCCGACCACCTGCTGGCGGCCTATGCGGCGGCGCATCCCAAGGGCGCCGCATAAAAAAAGCCGGCCCAGCAGGACCGGCTTTTTCAATTCGATGCGTCTTGGCTTACGCCTGCATGGTCCAGTTTTCGACGCCCATGGCCGCCTGACGGACGGCTTCGGAGCGCGTCGGGTGCGGGTGGCATGTGCGCGCCAGATCTTCCGAAGCGCCGCCAAACGCCATCAGCACGCAGGCTTCGCCGATCATTTCGCCGACCTGCGGGCCCATCATATGGACACCCAGCACCTTGTCGGTCCTGGCGTCGGCCAGGAACTTCACGAAGCCTTCGGTCTCGTGGTTGATCTTGGCGCGGCTGTTGGCCGTGAAGGGGAACTTGCCCGACTTGTACTGGACGCCGGCGGCCTTGAGCTGCTCTTCGGTCTGGCCGACCCAGGCGACTTCCGGCGCCGTGTAGACGACCGACGGCACCAGGTTGTAATCGACGTGACCCGCCTTGCCGGCGATCAGTTCGATGCAGGCAACCGCGTCTTCTTCGGCCTTGTGCGCCAGCATCGGGCCGGTGATGACGTCGCCGATGGCCCAGACGCCGGGGGCGGCGGTCTTGAAATGACTGGTCGGGATGAAGCCGCGCGCGTCGGTCGACACGCCGACGGTTTCCAGGCCCAGGCCCTTGGTGAAGGGGCGGCGGCCGATGGCGACCAGCACGACGTCGGCGTTGAGCTTTTCCTGCGCGCCGCCGGCGGCCGGTTCCAGCGTCAGATCGACGCCCTTGGCGCTCGGCTTGGCCGAGGTCACCTTGGTGCCCAGCTTGAAGCTGATGCCCTGCTTTTCCAGCGCCTTGCGGAAGGCGGTCGCGACTTCGGTATCCATGCCCGGGGTGATGCGGTCAAGGAATTCGACGACGGTGACCTGGGCGCCAAGACGGCGCCACACCGAACCGAGCTCCAGGCCGATGATACCAGCGCCGACGACGACGAGCGACTTCGGCACGGCCGGCAACGACAGGGCGCCGGTCGAATCGACGATCGACTTCTGGTCGATATCGACGCCCGGCAATGGCGTCGGTTCCGACCCCGTCGCGATGACGATGTTCTTGGTGGTAAGCGTCTGGGTCGAGCCGTCATTGCCCGACACCGTGACCTTGCCGGCGCCGGCGATTTGGCCACGGCCGACGAAATACGTGACCTTGTTCTTCTTCATCAGGAATTCCACGCCCTTAGTCAGGGCCGTGACGCTGTCCTGCTTGGCCTTCATCATCTGAACGAGGTTGAGCTTGGGAGCCGGGACCTCGATGCCGATCGAGGCGAATTCGTGCGTGGTGGCCTCGAACAGTTCCGAGGCGTGCAGCAGCGCCTTCGACGGCATGCAGCCGACGTTCAGACAGGTGCCGCCGAGCACGCCTCGCATTTCGACAATGGCCGTCTTCAGACCCAGCTGTCCGGCACGGATCGCGGCGTTATAGCCACCCGGTCCGCCGCCAATGATCACCACGTCGAAATTCAGGTCGTCGGCCATAATGCATATCCCTTGGCATTTCCGAAATTGTCGGCGTCAGGTAAGTTCCCGACGCCGCAAGGTCAAGTCAAATAGGGCTGCCGGCGCAAAGAATCTCAGGCTGTCGCGCGGGTAACTACTCAGCTTCCGCAGTAACCGCCCTGAGCGCCTGCCAGCGCTTCTGGTCGCGCGACATGTAGATGAGGAATCCCAGTACGAGCGCCACCAGGGTCAGCACGTAACGCGGATCCCATCCCGACAGGATGTTGAACAGCTTGTCCTGCAGGCTGCCGCCGGAACTGCCGTTGGTCAGGTAGGTCAGGATCAGGTCGGCGACAAAGCCCAGGCCGTAGATGACGGCCGCACGAATATTGCCGTTGGCATGCAGAAGCGCGGCGGTAACGTAAAGCAGAATGACCGCGCCCCACAGAAAGACCACCGGCGTGTTGTGGGTCGCGATGGCGTCGACCGCCGTATCGCCCTGGATGGAATCGAGCGGCGCGCCGGAATCGCCGTCCATCGGCGTGTTGCCGGAAGCGTTGAAATCGCTGCGGTCGGCGCTCATGGTAGGCACCGCTCCCCCCATATCCGTCGGGAACAGGAAGGCCTTTACCACCGGAAAGGCGATCCACAGAGCGTAGGCCACCACGACTACCATCAAAAGCCAGCGCAGGTATTTCATGGGCCGATCCCCCAAAACTTAAGGCCCTCGAACCTAAGACCCAAGGCCGCGTTAACCTTTTTATCCGAAAACGCGCCCCTTGGCCATAGCCGCCTATTTGGTGGCGGCGACGTTCAGATCGACGGGCTGCGCGTTGGGATCGTCCTTAAGGTCGCCGAGGCGTCCCAGATTGTGCCCGGCGAAATCCGCCACCTTCATGAAGTATTCGCGATCGCCGCAGCCCAAAATGCCTTCCTGATAGGCCAGGCGATAGTTGCGGGCCGCCATGTCGCGGGCCTGTGCGAACTGTTCCGGCGTTACCTTGGTTTCCGATGCGGCGATGGTCTGGATCTTCTTCATGCGCGCAAAGCCCATGGCGGACTCGACGCAGGTCGTGGCGGCGTTGACCACCGAGCGCTTGAGCACCAGATCGGCATTCAGGTTGAATTCCTTGTCCTGCTCGGATGTATCGGGAATGAACATCATGGAACTGGTGTCGGTGCGCCCATCCATGGTCAGTTGCGCAACGTCGGTAGCATCGACGCGGCGCTTCGGACGGCCGATATGTTCGGCCAGCAGAATCCAGAATTCCGGGAGGTCGAGCATCGAATCCTCCTTGAACGTCACCTTGCCGAACTTGTCGGAAGAGTTGAGGTACAGGTCGAGCATGTCACGGAAACCGCGCTTCAGCTTGTCACGGTCGTCCTGCGACAGTTGCGAGGACACCGACGGCCGGCCGAGCTCCAGCGCCAGGCCGTATTCCAGCATGATAGCGGGCCGTGTAACATCGGCCTGCTTGAGCAGGTCGAGCATCGGCGTCGTCATAGCCGCCTCGACATACTCCTTGCCCTTCGTTGCATCGATGGCTTCGAACGTAGACTGGTTGTCCAGTTCCTTCTTCCGGGTCTGCGCATGCGCAACGGTGGAAAGGCCGGCCGTAAGGCAGGCGGCCGCAGCCAAGGCGGCGAATGGACGGAATTTCATAGCGATGTCTCCCTATAATTATTTTTGAAATGATTAAACTGTCCCAGGCCATTCGTCACGCAATGAAATCGAATACCATCCTGCGATTAAGTCTGTTGAAAGCGCCCTGTGATAAGAAGGCCGCATGTCATCCGCGCTCGACCGTCTTATCCTGCTGCTCCGGCACGTCTTTATCGATGCCGGATCGACCTTTTCGCTGATCTCCCTGGCGTCGGCGCTGATCATTTCCGCCACCTGGCTGACCTTGAGGCGCAGGCGGCGGAAGCCCCTGCGTGTCAAGGCCCTGGCCCGCGCATTGTTCCCTTCGCGCATCTGGAAGCACGCCTCGACACGGGCCGATATCGGCCTGTTCGTCCTCAGCATCACCGGCATGTCCCTGCTTATCGGATGGGGGCTGGTATCGGCGCGCGGTGTCGGGCGCACCGTCGAGAGCGGGCTGAACGCCGCGCTTGGCCCGTCGGCTATTCATGCGCCGTCATGGCTGGCGTGCGTCGTCCTGACCGTGACCGGCTTCCTGGCCTATGATTTTTCCTACTGGTTCGACCACTATCTCAAGCACCGCATCAGCTGGCTGTGGCCATTCCACCGCGTGCACCATACGGCCGAGGTCCTGACGCCGCTGACGTCCTACCGCACTCACCCGGTCGACAACCTGATCTTCGCCAATATCAGCGCCGTCATCATCGGCGTCGCAGAGGGTATCGTGCATTACGGGCTTGGCGCCCATGTGCCGGAGCTGGCGATCGCTGGCACCAATATCGTGCTGGTCGCCTTCCTCTATACGACCATCCACCTGCAGCATTCGCATATCCGCATCGCCTTTACCGGCTGGCTCGGGCGTGTCCTCTTCAGCCCGGCGCACCACCATATCCACCACTCGGCTGACCCTAAACACTACGACTGCAATCTCGGGTCTTGCCTGGCCGTCTGGGACTGGATGTTCGGCACCTTGCAGATGCCGGATCCCAAGGCGCGACTGGTCTTCGGCACGGTAGCGGAAGAGGACCCGCATAGTGCCACGGGGACATTGCTGTATCCATTCGTGCTGGCGGTCCGGGCGGTGTGGCCTTCCTTGCACCTCCCCGTTTTCGAAGAAAATGGGGAGGGGGACCGCACGAGCGAAGGCTTGCGAAGCACGCCTGAGTGAGATGTGGTGGTGGGGTTTCTTGCTCCCTTTTCCAGCCCAGAGAAAGCAAGAATCCCCTCCACCACATCTCACCGCTTCGCGGCTCTTGCGGTCCCCCTTGCTTCGCACGGGGAGATACAGGAAAGGGAAATAGGCATAGGGGGCGATCTTTCGGATCGCGCCCCTGCCACACCACCTGGCAAGCGGGTCCGCACCAGGCGGTTCGAGAAGTTGAGGTTATGAGAGCCGGGGCAGACCCAATCGGTTGAACCAAGCCAGATTAAGCACGGCATTGAGGCTTCCTCCGCTGTTGCGCCACCAGCGGCGGCTATTGGCCGCTACTTTTTGGGCAATGAACGAACGGGCTCCCAAGGCGATCAGTTCCCGATACATGGTCGGTCCTCGCTTCCACTGCTTGAGCTGGATGGCCCGCAGTCGGTGACGCATCCATTCGTCCAGCCGAAGCCAGACACCTGGGGTTTGCGCCAACCGGAAGTAATACCAACGGCGATTGGCATTGACTCGATCGCCGTTGGCAAGGGCGACTGCCCGCCGCCGCCAATGCGGCGAGCCATGCGGCGTCTGAGCTAAAAAAACGAATACCAACGGTCATTCTTTATGACCGTTGGTATAAGAACGCATTCCTTCCCTGCACGACCGCCGGATTTACGCCACCAACCCTTGGTCACAAGAGCTTCGCGGTTCTATGCCCGCTCGCCCTGGTTGGCACCGCCTCATATCCGGTTCTTGTTCATCGGCCCGCAGGTTCGATCCCCACTGCCTCCCCACGGTCGGTCGCCCTTCCGCAGTTGCGCTTCACTTTGCTCACTGTGACCAGCTCGCGGTGGGACTTGCACCCACAAGAATGCGCCCATGCTGGGCGCACATAAAAAAAGCCCCGCACGCGTGCGGGGCTTTTCGTCAGGCTGATGCCGTGGCTTAGACGTCCAGCACGAAGCGCTGCGGGTCTTCCAGGCCTTCCTTGACGCGGACCAGGAAGGTCACGGCTTCCTTGCCGTCGACGATACGGTGGTCGTAGCTGAGCGCCAGATACATCATCGGGCGGATGACGACCTGACCGTTGACCGCCATCGGGCGCTCCTTGATCGAGTGCATCCCCAGGATACCGACCTGCGGCATGTTGAGGATCGGCGTCGACATCAGCGACCCGTAGATGCCGCCATTGGTGATGGTGAAGGTGCCGCCCTGCAACTGGTCGATCGACAGGGTGCCGTCGCGCGCCTGCTTGCCGAGCGCCGCAATGCCCTTTTCGATGCCGGCCAGCGACAGCTGGTCGACGTCGCGCAGGACCGGCACGACCAGGCCCTTGTCGGTGCCGACGGCGATGCCGAGGTCGTAGTGGTTCTTGTAGATGATGTCGGTGCCATCGATCTCGGCATTGACCGCCGGGATGTCCTTGAGCGCCGCAACGACGGCCTTGGCGAAGAAGGACATGAAGCCGAGCTTCACGCCGTGGCGCTTTTCGAAGACGTCCTTATAGGCATTGCGCATGGTCATGATCGCCGTCATGTCGACCTCATTGAAGGTCGTCAGCTGGGCGGCCGTGTTCTGCGATTCCTTGAGGCGGCGTGCGATGGTCTGGCGCAGGCGGGTCATCTTCACGCGGTCTTCGCGCGGGCCGGTCGGACGCGGCGCAGCGGCGGGCGCCGACGGAACCGGAGCCGAAACGACGGGGGTTGGTGCCCCCGACGACAGGGCGGCCAAAGCATCGCCCTTGGTGATGCGGCCGTCCTTGCCAGAGCCCGGGATGGCCGACGGGTCGAGATTGTTTTCGGTGACGATGCGCTGCACCGACGGCGAGAGGTTCGGGTTGGCCCCGCCCGACGCGGCAGGCGCGGGGGCTGCCGCCGTAGCGGGAGCCGCAGCGGGCGCAGGCGCCGAAGCGGCGACCGAGCCGTCAGTCGAGATTTTCGCAATCACCTGGCCCGGCTTCACGGTCGCGCCGTCGCCGGCGACGATGTCGGCCAGCGTGCCGTCGGCGGGCGAAGCGACCTCGACCGCAACCTTGTCGGTCTCGATCTCGACCAGGACTTCGTCTTTCTTTACGGCATCGCCCTTCTTCTTGCGCCACGTCGAAATCGTGCCTTCGGCGACGCTTTCACCCATGACTGGCGTCTTGACGTCGAGCAGGGCCGCGCCACCCGCCGAAGGCGCG
>CAKZJB010000029.1 GCA_936940865.1 uncultured Asticcacaulis sp.
CGCAGCTGGCCGAGCAGCGCCGGCGGCTGGCGTTTCGACGGGGGCACGGTGTAGCGCTTCCACAGCAGGTCGCCGGTGGCCGCGTCCAGCGCCGCCACGCCGCCGCGCGCCTGGCAGCAGGGATAGTCCGGCAGGTTGGGGTTGAACACCTCCTTGCTCGACAGGCCGACGTAGACGCGGCCGCCGTAGACCGTGGGCGAGGAGGTGACGATGGCGTCGCGGTGCGGCTCCACCTCGGTGGCCCACAGCAGCCGGCCGCTGGCGGCATCGAGCGCGTAGAGGAAGCCGTAGAAGTCGCCGAAGTAGACCACGCCGCCGGACACCGCCGGGCCGTCGCGCAGCAGGTTGGGCATCAGCTGCGGGCTGCCGCCGGTGGGGTCGGGCAGCAGGCGCTTCACCGCCGGGCCGACCACCGTGGCGGTGTCGAAGCTCCACAGGGTTTTGCCGCTGGCGGCGTCGAGCGCGTAGAACAAGCCGTTGCGCGCGCCGACGTAGAGCACGCCGTTGACCACCGCCGGCTGGCTCGAGGCGATGCCGTCGGCACCGGGAAACACGAACGACCACTTCAGCTGCAGCCTGGCTGCGTTGGCCTGGGTGATGACGGTCTCCGCGGCGTTGTAGCGGCTGCCGGAAGCGTCGAACAGGAAGCTGCTCCAGTCGGCGCCGGCCGCCATCGCGGCGCCGGCCACGGCGGCGGCAACGATGAACGCGAACAGACGCTGAACCAGTTGCTGGTCGAGATGGACGGCTTCGAGGCCAATGAAGGCATCATCATGATCGCCGCCACCAACCGTCCGGACGTGCTCGACTCGGCGCTGTTGCGTCCCGGCCGTTTCGACCGCCAGGTGACGGTGCCGAACCCCGACCTGATCGGGCGCGAAGCCATCCTGCGCGTGCATATGAAGAACGTGCCCCTGGCCGTCGACGTCAACGTAAAGGTCATCGCGCGCGGCACGCCCGGCTTCTCGGGCGCGGACCTGGCCAATCTGGTCAACGAAGCGGCGCTGATGGCGGCGCGCAAGGACCGCAAGCTGGTCACCATGCGCGACTTCGAAGACGCCAAGGACAAGGTGCTGATGGGTGCCGAGCGCAAGTCGATGGCCATGTCCGAGGAAGAAAAGAAGCTGACGGCCTATCACGAAGGCGGCCACGCCATCGTGGCGCTGAAGGTCCCGGAAGCCGACCCGGTGCACAAGGCGACGATCATACCGCGCGGCCGTGCCCTGGGCATGGTCATGCAGTTGCCGGAAGGCGACCGCTATTCGAAGAACTTCACTCAGATGACGTCGGAACTGGCCATCCTGATGGGCGGCCGCGTCGCGGAAGAAATCATCTTCGGCAAGGACAAGGTCACCTCGGGCGCTTCGTCCGATATCCAGCAGGCCACGCGCCTGGCCAAGGCGATGGTGACGCGCTGGGGCTATTCGGACGAGCTCGGCTTCGTCAACTACAAGATGGGCGAGGACGAATACGGAGCGCTCGGCCGCGACGTGTCCGAAGCCACGGCCCAGAAGATCGACGACGAGGTCAAGCGCCTTGTCCAGGCCGGTTACAACGAAGCCAAGCGCCTGCTGATCGAAAACCTCGAAGGCCTGCATCGCCTGGCCAAGGTCCTGCTTGAGCTCGAGACGCTGACCGGCGACGAAATCGTCAAGGTGCTGAACGGCGAGGAGATCAAGCGGGACGAAACCACCGGCGTCGCCATTGAGCTGAGCTCCAACGTGGCGGTGCCGGAAACGGAAGTCGCCGCGCAATAGTTACCTGAGGATCTTTTCAGATTTGCAAAAACGGGCGGGGGAAACCCTGCCCGTTTTCCTTTATTAACAGCGTTTTGCGCCAGAATGCAGCGCGGAGAATGGTTCCCGAACCCTTAAACGAATCGCGTTTCGTTATGAGATTGTTAAGGACGTTGGGGTTTTTATACGGTCCTAACTTTTCAACTAAAAGCCGTCTCTCCGCCCGTCCGAACGACGTCGCGGCGGGCCGGCGTTCCGATGTTTTTATCGGGACAAGACGTGATCGTGGAGAATGCCATGCCGGCTGTCGTACGTGGAGGCAGGCGACAAGCAGACAAGGCCGCCGAAACGCCGAAGGCGTCGGGCGGCGCCAAATCCGCCGGCAAGGGCGGCGGCCGTGCGCGTGGCTCCGCCCGCAAGGCTGCGGCGCCCGCCGGCAAGTACCAGGTCATCGGCTCCGTCGCCGTGCCGACCGAGGTCACGGCGTGGTTCGCCGTACTGATGGTGCTGGCGCTGCTGGCCGTTATTCTGGCCACCGGCAACCGCGCGCAGACTCTCGGCAATGCCGTCACGGGTTTCGTCGACCACCGTATCGCGTCGCTCGGCGTCAACGTTCAGAATGTCCGCCTGGAAGGCGTGGTCAATACGGACCCGGCGTGGTCGGATATCACCAAGGCGCTCGACGTCCGCCGCGGCGATCCGCTGGCCCTGATGGACCTCGGCGCCGTACAGAAATCGGTCGAGAATGTCGGCTGGGTCAAGCAGGCGACCGTCCGCCGCCAGTTCCCGAACACCTTGATCGTCACCATCGTGCAGCGTCCGCGCCTGGCCGTCTGGCAATACCAGGGCAAGGACACGGTCATCGACGACCAGGGGCAGGTGATTCCGGAAGCGCACGCCGTCAACTTCCTCAACCTGCCGCTGGTGGTGGGCGAAGGCGCCAATGAAACGGCCGCGGACATCCTTGAGCTGATGAACGCTCGCCCGGCCCTTATGCAAAAGACCTACGCCCTGGTGCGCGTCAATACGCGGCGCTGGGACATTCACCTCAAGAACGGCGCCATCATCAAACTGCCGGCCCTGAACCAGGACCAGGCCATGTCGCGCCTCGACATGCTGATGGCCCAGCACCGCGTGCTGGACCAGGGCTTTGCCGAGATCGACCTGCTGGATCCCAACGCCCTGCAGGTCGTGCCGCTAGATCCGCATTCCGCCCAATCCGCCCCGTCGCTTTAACAATCCCTCCCCAGATTGCTAATGTCCCGTTTCGAAGACCGCCAGCACGCCAAGTTCCAGGCGACACGCACCAGCCGGCAACCGGCTGCCCCCGTCATGCCTGCCGGCCGCACCGGCGCGGCCGCGGAAGCCCTGGCGGCCGTTCGTCCCGTCATCGCCTCGGGCCTGATCGCCTCGCTCGACCTGGGCGCGTCGAAGATCGGCTGTTTCATCATGCGCCCCGAGGGCGCGCGCCAGTCCGACCAGTCGATCCGCGTCGCCGGCGTCGGCTATGTCCAGTCGCGTGGCATCCGCGCCGGCGCCATAATCGACATGGAGGCGGCGTCGCAGGCCATCGCCCAGGCGGTCGAGCGCGCCGAAGCCATGGCCAACGTCTCGATTCAGGGCGTGCGCGTCACAATCCCGGGGGCGCAGACTGCGTCGCACCGCGTGTCGGCGCAGGTGTCGCTGGGCCTGAAGCCCATTTCGGACGATGACCTCAACCGCGCCATCGCCTCGGCCCTGGCGCAGGTCCGTTTTCCCAACCGCCGCGCCATCCACCTGCTGCCGGTGGCGTGGAGCGTCGACGACCAGTCCGGCGTGCGCGACCCGCGCGGCCTGAACGGCCGCGCGCTCGGCCTGGAACTGCTGGTCGTCACTATCGACGAGAACGTCTTCAACAACATCATCCAGTGCGTCGGCCTGGCGCACCTGGAGGTCCAGGCCATCGTATCGGCGCCGCTGGCCGCCGCCGTCGCGGCGCTGGAAGAGGATGAGAAGGAACTGGGCTGCATCTGCATCGACATGGGGGCGTCGTCGACGACCGCGGCCATCTTCGCCAATGGCTGCCTGATCCATGTCGATTGCCTGAACGTCGGCGGCAGCCACGTCACAGCCGATATCGCGCGCGGCCTGTCGACGACGCTCGCTGGCGCCGAGCGCCTGAAGACCCTTCACGGTTCGGCGATCGCCTCATCCAACGAGGACCGCGAAACCGTCGAGGCCCCGCCGCGCGGCGACGACCGCGGCGGTGCGCCGATCGTCGTGCCGCGCTCGATCCTTAAAGGCATCATCGCGCCGCGTGTCGAGGAGACGTTCGAACTGCTGCGTGAGAAGATCAAGGCGTCGGGCGTGCAGATAGAGCCCGGCGCCGGCATCGTGCTGACGGGCGGCGCTTCGCAGCTGGCGGGCGTGCGCGAACTGGCCGTGCGTGTCTTCGATCGCCCCGTGCGCCTTGGCCGGCCCATGCGCGTGCCGCACCTGGGCGATGCGGCGGCCGGCCCGTCGTTCGCCGCCACGGCGGGTGTCATCCTGCGCACGCTTTACGGTCCGCGCGACGTCGTGCAGGTCAAGCGCATCATGACGGCCAGGATCGGCCCCAAGGACGCGCCGTCGACGGGGCAGGGCGGGCTGATTTCGCGCATCATCGGCTGGCTGCAGTCCAACCTGTAAGCTCAGGGCGGTTTATCCGGCTGGCAAGGCCGGCTGGGCAGATGCGGGCGCCTCGCGGCGTTCGAGCGATCAATCCTCGGGGCTGTTTTCAGTCCGGCAAGGCTGACCGGCCGTCCGAGCGGATGCGAGGCGCCTCGCGACGCTTGAGCGATCAATCCTCCGGGCTGCTTTCAGCCCGGCAAGGCCGACCGGCCGTCCGAGCGGATGCGAGGAGCCTCGCGGCGCTTGAGCGATCAAATAAGGTCATTTCGTGACCGGTATTTCCATCGGCCCCCGATGCGCCATATAAGGCGTCAAGACAATTGGATTCCCGACGATTCACAAGGTGTCGAGCCAAGGTCACACTTTGGTAACCTTTGTTAAAAAATCTTATCGAAACGGGTTCAAAAACGCCCGACTCAAGTTATCGGGTAACCAATCGTTAAGGATATTTGATGTCTCATGCTCTTCTGCTAAGAGGGGATGAGAATCGTCCGCCTTTGTCGCCCGAGACCAGGAGAGCGGCCGGGACGAAAAGAATGGAAAGGTTGGTCCGGAAGCCATGGCTATTTCTCTTTCAGCGCCGCGTACCCAGGAGCTCAAGCCGCGTATCGTCGTTTTCGGCGTCGGCGGGGCCGGGGGGAACGCGGTCAACAACATGATCGAGGCCGGCCTCGAGGGCGTTGAGTTCGTCGTTGCCAATACCGATGCGCAGCAGTTGCAGTTTTCGCGTACCGAGCGCCGCATTCAGCTTGGCGTGGGCGTAACCATGGGGCTGGGCGCGGGCGCCCATCCCGAAGTCGGCATGACGGCCGCCGAAGAGTCTTCCGGTGAAATCAACGAGCACCTCGATGGTGCGCACATGGTCTTCATCACGGCCGGCATGGGCGGCGGCACCGGCACCGGCGCCGCGCCGATCATCGCCAAGTGCGCCCGCGAACGCGGCATACTGACCGTCGGCGTCGTGACCAAGCCGTTCACCTTCGAAGGCCGTCACCGCATGCGCCTGGCCGATGCGGGCATCGCCGAGTTGCAGCGTTATGTCGATACCCTGATCGTCATTCCGAACCAGAACCTGTTCCGCATCGCCAACGAGCGCACGACCTTCGCCGAAGCCTTCGGCATGGCTGACCAGGTGCTGCACGCCGGCGTGCGCTCGATCACCGACCTGATGGTCCTGCCGGGCCTGATCAACCTCGATTTCGCCGACGTCCGCTCGGTCATGTCCGACATGGGCAAGGCGATGATGGGCACGGGCGAGGCTTCGGGCGAGGACCGCGCCCTGCTGGCCGCCCAGAACGCCATTCAGAACCCGCTGCTCGATGAAACGACGCTGAAGGGCGCCAAGGCCGTGCTGGTCAACGTCACCGGCGGCCTCGACATGACGCTGCACGAAGTCGACGAAGCGGCCAATGCCATTTCGTCGGAAGTCGATCCGGAAGCCAATATCATCTTCGGCGCCGCCTTCGACCCGACCTTGGAAGGCAAGCTGCGCGTGTCGGTGGTCGCCACCGGCATGGACGGTGTCGCCCTGCAGACCCCGCTGACCACGCCCGTCAAGGCGCAGACTCCGCCGCCGACCTTCGGCCTCGGCTATGGTTCGCGTCAGGAAGCGCCGCAACCGGCCCCGCAACCGGCTCCTGTCGCACCGGCGGCGGAACGTGTCGCTCCGGCGCCCGTAACGCCGTCCGCTCCGCGCTCGAGCCTGTTCGACGCGCCGGCGCAGCAGCCCGCTCCCGAAGCGGTTGCGCCCGTACCCGCGCCCGCGGCGGAAGAGCCGCGCGTCGTTGCCAAGATCGTCGATCCGATGGTCAGCGAGGAGGCCGCGCCTGTCGCCGAAGCGCCTGCCGCTCCGGTCGTGACCCCGCAGCCGGCACCCACGATTTCGCGTCCGCAGATCACCCGCCCGACCTATGCGCAACCGCAACCGGCGGCGCCTGCGGCGCCCGCGCCGCAACCCCAGGTCCAGCGCCCGGTGGCCCAGCCGCCGCGCCTGTCGACCGAGGAAGAAGGCCGCGAGTCCTTCTGGCGGGGCCTGTTTCCGCAACGTCAGCGCAACGATTTCACGCCGATAAACCCGGCCCAGGCGCAGGCCCCGGCCGACGATGAGGCCGACCGCTACACGCCGGCCCCGGCGCGCGGCATGGCGCAGCCGGCGTCGCGTCCAGTCGAGCAGCCTTCCATGGATACGGAGGACGACCTGGAAATCCCTTCTTTCTTAAGGCGCCTCGCTAACTGAAGACAGGAAGCAAGCGTTACAAACGGAAATAGAAGTTCGTTTGTTATCCGGCGCCGAAAATCATAGAGTTAATGCGGGAACAGTGATGTTCCCGCATTTTTTTGTGCCCATGCCAATGGGGGCGGGGCCGAGGCGCAGGTTAAGCCATATGGTGACCGATCAGAACGAACAGACGCTGGCGCGCGCTGCTATCATCGCCGGCATTGGCCTTCACACGGGCGTTCCCGTGCGTATGGTCGTGCGTCCCGCGCCTGCCGGCTCCGGCGTTGTCTTTATCCGTTCGGATGTCACCGACCGCGACAATCGCGTGCCCGCGCTGGCCCACAACGTCACCCAGACCCGTCTTGGCACCGTCATCACCAATGCCGACGGCGTTTCCGTCTCGACCATCGAACATGTCATGGCCGCCTTTGCCGCCATGGGCATCGACAACGTCTATGCCGAGCTCGACGGTCCGGAAGTGCCGATCATGGACGGCTCGTCGCTGCCCTTCGTGCAAATCCTGGATCAGGCCGGTTTCCGCCGCCAGTTCATGCCGCAGCGCGCCATCGAAATCCTGAAGCCCGTCGAAGTCGTCGAGGACGACAAGCGCGCCGTGCTGTTGCCGTGCGACCGCTTCGAAGTGCGCTTCGAAATCGACTTTCCCGGCAGCCCGATCGGCCATCAGGCGGTCGATCTGGTCGTCACCGAAGACTCCTTCCGTGAAGAACTGGCCGCGGCCCGTACCTTCGGCTTCCTGCAAGGCGTCGAAGCCCTGCGCGCGGCGGGCCTGGCTCGCGGCGGCTCGCTCGACAACGCCATCGTCATCGATGGCGACCGCATCCTCAACGAAGGCGGCCTGCGTTTCAGCGACGAATTCGTTCGCCACAAGGCGCTGGACGCCATTGGCGACCTGTACGTCCTGGGCATGCCGATCATTGGCCGTTTTGAAGGAATTCGGGCCGGACACGGCCTTAATAATGCCCTTGTTCGTGCCCTACTGTCCGCGCCGGATGCCTACCGTATCGTCGTGAAGGGCGCCGACCTCGCCGAGGCCGGTTAATTCGCGGTTGGCGCGGGCTCTGCCCTCGTGTAGATATCCATCTGACTTCAAGACGGCGATGCGCCGGTAAACCGGCGACAGGGAAGAGGGTTATTGCGTGCGAGGTTCGCGGCTTTTCAAGATATCCGCTACGGTACTGATGCTTGGCGTGGCGTCTGCCGCGACCCTGAGCGGCTGCGCCAACAAACCCAAGGTCCGGCACCTCGTCTATGAAGAGCGCCCGGTCGAGCTTCTATATTCGACCGGGATGGAGCGCCTTGACCAGAAGTCCTGGACCGAAGCGGTGCAGTATTTCGAGGAAGTGCAGCGCCAGCACCCCTATTCCGAATGGTCGCGCCGCGCCATCATCATGTCGATCTACGCCAACTACATGGGCGATCGCTATGATGAGGCCTCTCAGGCCGCCGACCAGTTCATCCATCTTTATCCCGGCAGCGAGCTGACGCCGTACGCCTACTACATGAAGGCCATCTGCGCCTTCGAACAGATCGTCGATGTCGGCCGCGACCAGGCCTATACGACGACGGCGCAGGGCCTGCTCAACGACGTCGTCCGCCGCTATCCGGACAGCGAGTATGCCCGCGATGCCCGCGTCAAGCTCGACATGGTCGCCGACCAGCTGGCCGGCAAGGAAATGGAAATCGGCCGCTGGTACCTGACCGAAAACCAGCCGCTGGCCGCCATCGGCCGCTTCAAGACCGTCGTCGGCGACTATCAGACGACCAGCCATACACCCGAAGCGCTCTATCGCCTCGTCGAAGCCAACGAAATGCTGGGCTTGCACGACGAAGCCGTCCGCGACGGCGCCGTGCTCGGCTACAACTATCCCGGGGACCGCTGGTATTTGGCGGCTTACAAGCTGCTGACCACCAAGGGCGCCAAGCCCGCCGTCATGCCTGATCCGAAAGGCAAGAAGGGCCCGGATGCGCCGGACACCAGGAAAAAGAGCTGGTTCAGCATGAAAAAGCCCGAAGCAAAATAAGGGCTTAAACGAAATACGCAAAAATGTTCGCGAAACGTTCTTGTCGTTTCGCGAAAGATGGGTTCTAATTGGGGCGTCTGCGAGTCACCGCAGGCGCCCCAATTTTTTGTCATCGGATAGTGCCGCATGTTGACCCGTCTGACCATTTCCGACGTCGTCCTCGTCGACCGCCTCGATCTCGACATCCGTCAGGGCCTGAGTGTCCTGACCGGCGAAACCGGCGCCGGCAAATCGATCCTGCTCGACAGCCTGGGACTGGCGACCGGCACGCGCGCCGATGCCGGCCTGATCCGCTCGGGCGCGAACCAGGCGTCGGTGACGGCGGAATTCGACCTGGCGCCGAATCATGGCGTCTATGACTTTCTGGAGGATAAGGGGCTGGCGCTCGAATCGGGCGAGGCCTTGCTGCTGCGCCGCGTGGTGACGCGCGACGGCCGTTCCAAGGCCTTCGTCAACGACCAGCCGGTCAGTGTCGCCGTTCTGAAGGCGCTGGGCGAAAGCCTGCTGGAAGTCCATGGCCAGCATGAGACGGTCGGGCTGCTCGATGCCCGTGCGCATCAGGGCATGCTCGATACCTATGGCGGCTGCGCGCCGGAACTGGCGCGGGTTTCGGAAACCTGGAAGACCCTTAAGACCCTGAAGGACGAGCATCGCGACCTGGTGAAGCGCGCCCAGAGCGACAAGGCCGAACTGGAAATCATGACCGCGCGGCTGCAGGAGCTCGACCGGCTCAATCCGCAGCCCGATGAAGAGGCCGCGCTGGCTTCGGAGCGCGCATTGCTCGGCGCCGGCGAACGGGCGCTTGAAGATATTACCGAGGCACGTGACGCCGTCGGTGGCGACCAGTTGTCGCAACGTCTGGTCAAGGCCTTCCGCGCCCTCGATCACGCCCGTACGCGCGCCATGCAGGCCGGCGCTTCGAGCGAGGACGAAGTCCTGAAGCGGCTGACGGCGGCGGCGGATGCGCTCGACCGCACCCTTATCGCCGCCGATGAGGCCCTGGCCCTGATGGACCAGGCTGCCGACAGCCTCGATATCGAACCGGGCCAGCTCGACCGTGTCGAAGAGCGTCTTTTCGCCATCCGCGCCATGGCGCGCAAGCTGGGCGTGCTGGTCGAAGACCTGCCCAGGGAGCGGACGCGCATAGCCAGGGCCTTGAGCGAAATCGAAAACCTTGACCAGCACCTGGCGCGCCTCGACCGCGAGATCCATGCGGCGCAGGTGGCGTTCACGGCGGCGGTCGAAGCGCTGCGTGAGAAGCGCCAGGCGGCCGGCGAGACCCTGGCGGCGGCGGTGATGGCGGAACTGGCGCCGCTCAAGCTCGACAAGGCGCGTTTCCGCGTGGCCGTCAAGGCATTGGAGCCGGAACGTTATGGCATCAGCGGCGGCGATGCGATCAGCTTCGAGGTCAAGACCAATCCGGGCGCGGAATGGGGCGGGCTGGCCGTCATTGCATCCGGCGGTGAACTGGCCCGTTTCGCCTTGGCGCTCAAGGCGGCCCTGTCCACACGGGGCGGGCCCGATGCGGCGGCCCCCGTCATGATCTTCGATGAAGTCGACCAGGGCGTCGGCGGCGCCGTGGCCGACGCGGTCGGTTTGCGTCTCAAGCGCCTGGCCGAACAGTCGCAGGTCATCGTGGTGACGCACTCGCCGCAGGTTGCGGCGCGCGGTGACCAGCACCTCAAGGTTTCGAAAGCTGTCTATAGCGTTGACGGCGTGGAGAGCGTAAAATCGACCGTGCAGCAACTCGACGAAGCCCAGACGCTGGAAGAGCTGGCGCGTATGCTGGCCGGCGCCGAAATCACGCCGGAGGCGCGCGCCGCGGCGCAAAGGCTGAGGGCCGCCGAGCTGGCCTGACAGGTCCGTTCGTGGAGGGACCGATGAAACGCATCGTCCTGCTTTTTCTTCAGTTTTGGGTCGTCGTGGCGGTCGTGACCGGCTGCTTCGCGGCCAACGATCTCTATGGCAAGGGGATGGCCTATGCCGATACGCAATGGTTCCGGCAGGATCTGGACGGCTACCTCCGGATCGGCCTTGTGGCCGGTGGCCTCTTTGTCCTGATCGCCATTTGCTATCACGTGACAAAAAAGGATATCGATGACCGGCCCGATCCTTTCGATCCTGACAAGCTTTGACGGCTGTGGCAGTAGTGTCGTCTGGCTGATTTGGGGATGTCTTGAATGACTTTGGACGACGCGCGCGCGCTTCACGACGAACTGGCCGCGCAGGTCAAATACCACCGTGACCTTTATTACCGCGAAGAGACGCCGGAACTGACCGACGCCGAATATGACGCGCTCGAAAAGCGGCTGCGCGACCTGGAAGAGCAGTTTCCGGAATTGAAGACGGCCGACAGCCCCACGGCTACGGTCGGCGCGCCGATCTCGGAGAAGTTCTCGGCCGTCGTGCACGGCGTGCCGATGCTCTCGCTCGACAACGCCTTCGACGCCGAGGATGTGGCCGATTTCGAGAAGAGCCTGAAGCGTTTTCTGAAAATTCCGGACGAAGAGGTCGTCGCCTATACGGCCGAGCCCAAGATCGACGGCCTGTCGTGCAACATTCTCTACGTCAACGGAGAACTTGTGCGCGCGGCGACGCGCGGTGACGGCGCGACCGGCGAGGACATCACCGAAAACGTCAAGACGATTAAGGACATTCCGCACCGGCTGAAAGGTTCCGGTTTCCCTGAACGAATCGAGATTCGTGGTGAAGTCTATTATCCGCTTTCCGAATTCGCTGAAATGAATGTCAAGGCCGCGGCGGAGGGCGGCAAGGTTTTCGCCAATCCGCGCAATGCCGCGTCCGGCGCCTTGCGCCAGCTCGATGCGTCGATCACGGCGTCGCGGCCCCTGCGGTTTTTTGCCTATGCCTGGGGCGAGGTCAGCGATCCCGGCTTCGTAACGACACAGTCCGGCGCGCTCGAATGCTTCCGCGCCTGGGGCTTCCAGGTCAATCCGCATTCTGTGACGGTCCAGGGCGCGTCCGGGCTTCTGGAGGTCTATGACCGCATCCAGAAGGAGCGCTCGCATCTCGGCTACGATATCGATGGGGTGGTCTACAAGGTCGACCGCCTCGACTGGCAGCGGCGCCTGGGCTTCGTGTCGCGTTCGCCGCGCTGGGCGATCGCGCACAAGTTCCCGGCCGAACAGGCCCTGACGCGGCTGTTGGGCATCGATATCCAGGTCGGCCGCATCGGCACGCTGACACCGGTCGGGCGGCTGGAACCCGTCAATGTCGGCGGCGTCGTGGTGACCAATGTGACGTTGCACAATGCCGACGAAATCGCGCGCAAGGACATCCGCATCGGCGACATGGTGCGCGTGCAACGTGCCGGCGATGTCATCCCGCAAGTCGTCGGGGTCGAGCTGTCGGAGCGTCCTGACGGCGCGGCGGAATATGAATTTCCGACCATCTGCCCGTGCCCGCTCAGGACCGAGGTCGTACGCGAATCGACCGCCGGTGGCGGGGAAGGGGTGGCGCGCCGCTGTTCGGGGGACCAGGCGTGTCCGCATCAGCGTGTCGAATACCTGAAATATGTCGTCAGCCGTCGCGTGCTCGATATCGAAGGCCTGGGCGAAAAGCAGTTGCAGAAGTTCTTCGAGGACGGCCTGATCCAGGAGCCCGCCGATATCTTCACGCTCGAGGCGCGCGATGCGGTCAGTCTTAAAAAGCTGAAGGATCGCGAAGGCATGGGCGAACTCAGCGTCAAAAACCTGTTCGCATCGATCGAAGCGCGCCGCGATCTTCCGCTCGACCGCTTTATCGCCGCCCTTGGCATCAAGCATGTCGGTGAAACGACGGCCAAGCTGCTGGCGCGCGCCTTCGGGTCCGAAGAAGCGTTCCGCACGACGGTGACCGCTGCGGCCGAAGGCGATGCCGAGGCGCGCGACGCTATCGAGCACTTCGACCAGATCGGCCCGGTTGTCGCCAATTCGGTGATCAGCTATTTCGGCCATCCCTATCAGCGCGCCATCTACGACCGCTTCCTGGCGCAGGTCCGCGTGCGCGATGCCGAGGTCGTGGCCGGGGATTCCAATGTTTCCGGAAAAACCATAGTGTTCACCGGCACGCTGGAAAAGCTGACGCGCGACGAAGCCAAGGCGCAGGCCGAACGGCTGGGGGCCAAGGTGTCGGGTTCGGTGTCGAAGAAGACCGATATCGTAGTTGCCGGTCCGGGCGCGGGCTCCAAGCTGAAGACCGCCATGGAACTCGGCATAACGGTGCTGACCGAGGACCAGTGGCTGGAGATGATCGGCGCATGACGAATGTCGCGGTCGTCACCGGCGCGGGCAGCGGTATCGGCCGCGCCGTGGCCCTGGCGCTGCAAGGGGCCGGCTTTACCGTCGTATTGGCCGGCCGCCGCCGCGAGGCGCTGGAGGGTACGGCGAAGCTCGGCCGTGACATGCATGTCGTGGTCGCCGACGTCACCGACGCGGAGGCTGTAGCCGAGATGTTCCGCCAGGCGACGGAACTCGGCCGCGTCAGCCTATTATTCAACAATGCCGGAATGAATGTCGCCGCGGCGCCGCTCGATGCCGTACCGTCCGCCGATATACAGGCGCTGATCGCCACCAATGTCACGGGCGCCATGCTGTGCGCGCGCGAAGCCATGCGCGTGATGAAGGCGCAGTCACCGCAAGGCGGTCGCATCATAAATAGTCGCCCGTGAACAACGCGTAGAGCCTTGATCGGCCTAAGTAATTCCCATTGG
>CAKZJB010000030.1 GCA_936940865.1 uncultured Asticcacaulis sp.
CGGGGCGTCGGTGGCGCAGCCGGCCAGCGTCAAACCAAGGGCAAAAAGGCTGCATGCCATGAAACGGTAGGCATGCCCCTTGGAGACTGACAACTTCATACGCAACTCCTTGAAGCGAAAGGATCGTGATTATGGTGAACGCCCGTTATGGGCATGAATTGTAAAAGCGCGGCGACAATGGTCAACATTGTTGGGGCCGGCGTTATTTTGGAACGTCTCTTGTGGGGACTGTTTGCTGCCCATAGGGAAGCCCTACGAAAACGCCCAAATTAAGGCACTTTCGCAGGCCGGCAGCGTCCCGGCCCCGGATAAGGAATCGATAATGAAAAGCCCGTAAGGGCGTCAATTGATGAAATGAGACGACAAGATCAAAAAGACTTGATGGCTCAATCGAACAGCTTCGACACCGACTCTTCATTGGCGATGCGGCGGATGGCTTCGCCGATCAGCGGCGCCACGCCGACGATGCGCATCTTCGGGTTGGCGCGGATGGCCTCGGTCGCTTCGATCGAATCCGTGATGACCAGTTCGCTGAGCACCGAGTCCGCCACGCGCTCGAGCGCCGGGCCCGACAGGACGCCGTGACTGACGTAGGCCGACACCGTCTTGGCGCCGCGCTCCATCAGCGCCTTTGCCGCGTGGCACAGGGTGCCGGCGGAATCGACGATATCGTCGAACAGGATGCAGCGGCGGCCGGTGACGTCGCCGATGATGTTCATCACTTCGGACTCGCCCGGTCGCGGCCGGCGCTTGTCGACGATGGCCAGGTCGACATTGAGCCGGTCGGCCAGAGCCCGGGCGCGCACCACGCCGCCGACGTCGGGCGACACGATCATCAGTTCGTGCGGGTCGGGGTAGTTGAGCTTGATATCCTTGGCCATGAACGGGATGGCGACAAGGTTATCGGTCGGGATATCGAAGAAGCCCTGGATCTGGCCGGCATGCAGGTCCATGGTCAGGACGCGGTGGGCGCCGGCGCGGGTGACCAGGTTGGCCACAAGCTTGGCCGAGATCGGCGTGCGGCCGCCGGTCTTGCGGTCCTGGCGGGCATAGCCGAAGTACGGAATGACGGCCGTGATGCGCTTGGCCGAGGCGCGGGTCAGCGCGTCGATGCAGATCAGCAACTCCATCAGGTTGTCGTTGGCCGGGTAGCTGGTCGACTGGATGACGAAGACGTCTTCGCCGCGCACGTTTTCGTCGATGGTGACGAAGATTTCCTTGTCGAGGAAGCGCTGGACGCGCGCCTTGGTCAGCGGAATGTCGAGATAGTCGCCGATGGCCTGGGCCAGGGTCCGGTTGGAGTTGGCGGCAAGCAGTTTCATGGGGGACCTATTCAAAGACATAAGGGCGCGCTTTCACGGCGGGCTTTTAGCAGGGGTTGCCGCATCAGCAAGTCCATTTCGTCGCAAAACCGTAAAATTATGTGACGATTTGCTTTCTAGAATTCCGGGGGACCGCTGATGAACCAGACGCGGGTGATCTTTGCGTCCTTAACCTCATAGATGCCGATCACATCGATTTCGCCTCTGCCTTCGGGGAAGGTGCGCGTGACCCGTTCGCGGTCGATCACAGTATCACCGATCACCTGGCGGTCGATCAGCCGGGCGTGGAGGTCGGCCTCCCCGAAGCGGTCGGCATGGCGCGCGCGGATGGCGGCGTGGCCTTCGCACAGCAGGGTATCGGGATGCGCATACATGCGCGCATCGTCCGCCCAATACCGCATGAAGGCGTCGATGTCCCTGCCATTATAGGCGTCGAGTTGCGCCTTTACGACGTCGGACGGGGTCATGGGCGTAACATGATGCATGAGGTGAGGCGGCCATAGTCGGGCTCGCCGTTGAGATAGGCGCGGCGGTTGGAGAAGAAGAGGGCGGCGTCCGCGCGCGTGTCGTGTCCCGTGGCGGCGCATTGCGTGACCCCGGCGCGTTTCAGCCGCATCAGGCAGTAGCCGGGCAGGTCGAACATGCGCTTGTCCGGGGCCTGGCCGGGAACAAAGAAAGCCGGACTGTCGGGATCGGCATTCGCGAAGGTCCAGGCGTAGTCGGCGCCGACTTCGTAGGATGCCTGCGCGATGCAGGGGCCGACGACGCACCGGATCCGGCCGATCTTCGCGCCTTTGGTTTCCATGCACGCGAGGGTGTTTTCGATGACGCCGTGAAGCGCACCTTTCCAGCCGGCGTGGCACGAACCGATAACGCCGGCCTCCGCGTCGGCGAACAGAAGCGGCGCGCAGTCGGCCGACAGGGCCGACAGGATCAGGCCCGGCGTATTGGTCACCAGGCCGTCGGCTTCCGGCCGTTCGGTTTGCCAGGGGCCGGAAACATCCAGGGCCGTGGCGGAATGGATCTGATAAAGGCTGAGCAGGCGGTCTTCGGGCTGGCCGAAGGCGGCGGCCACGCGGCGGCGGTTTTCCCGGACATGCGCCTGATCGTCCTTCGAACCGAGGCCGATATTGAGGCTTTCATAGGGAAAGCCCGAGACGCCGCCCTGGCGCGTGAAGAAGCCGTGCTGGATATTCGGCAGATCGAGCAGGGGATGAAGAATGTGCGGAGGCAGGGGGGACATGATGTGCCTTTGGCAAAGGGACCCCTCCACCGCTTCGCGGTCCCCCTCCCCACGCTTCGCGTAGGGAGGAGACTTTCTTTCTCCTCCCCATCATCGATGGGGAGGGGGACCGCGAAGCGGTGGAGGGGTATCTTCGGTCGATCTAATCCGCCGCCGTATCGGCTTCAAGCCCGATCATCGGCAAACCGGCCGACGTGAAGGCGATCACCTTGAAAAGCTCGCCCATCTCGTCGGGCGACATGAGGCGATGGTACTGGCGCTGCAGCTTTTCGGCCTGACCGGGGTTCCGGGCAGCCAGGGCGTCGAGGCGCGCCTCGATACCCATGGCCCTCAGGAACTGCGCCTGCGTCGTTATCCGGCTGACGGTCACGCCCTCGGCGCGCGCGGCCCCGGCGACGGCCGGAAAGTCCGCCCACTGCGTCAGATCGTGCTCGCCCGGTGCGTCGAGCGGATCGTACTTCTGGTGGCGATAGAGCGCTTGCAGCGTATTTCCGGTCCCCGGCGTATCGCGGCCGTAATCGATCAGCAGGGCTGCGCCGCCGGATGTCTTGACCGCCTGCGCCAGCATGACGGCAAAACGGCGCTGGGCGGGGCTGTATTCGCGAAAGTCGCCCAACTGGCCGGGCAGGGGCGTCAGTTGTTCCGCGACTTCGGCGCTTAATCCGAAGGCCAGCCGGCCGTCCGAAAGTCCCACCAGGCATTCGTGCCAGCCGGCTTCGCCGCGCACATATTGATTGGCGGGAAGGCAGTCGAGGACCTCATTGCCGATGACGATCAAAGGGCCGTCTCCGGCATCGGGCGCCGTGGCGAAACGCGCTTCGGGGAAGCGGGCGGCCTGGATGGCGCGCAGGGTGGGCGAGGGCTCGATCAGCACGAGTTGCATCGCGGAGCGCATGCCGGACACGCGATCCGCGACGCGCAGGATGTCGCTCATCAGCGTGCCGTCGCCGGGACCGATCTCGGCCAGGCGGAAAGGCGATGGACGGCCCATGGCGGCCCAGGTTTCCGCCACCCAGATGCCGACCATTTCGCCGAACATCTGCGATACAAGCGGCGCGGTGATGAAGTCCCCCGCCTCGCCGAAGGCGACATGCTTCGTATAATAGCCGTCGATCGGATCGAGCAGGCAGCGCGACACGTAGTCGGCGATGCTCATCGGGCCTTCGAGCACGATCTGCTCGATCAGTCGGTCACGTAAGGGCAAGTCAGGCCGCCCCGAAATCAAGCCGCGGGCGTCTTGCTGTCGGCGGCCTGCGCCGCGGGCGGCAGGGCGTCGGACTTCAGCGCCCGCCAGATCAGCCACCCGCCGCCGACCAGCATCGGCAGCGACAGCAACTGCCCCATGGTGATCACCGTCTTGAAGAAGCCCCACATCTGTTCGTCCGGGTTGCGGACGGTTTCGACCAGAATGCGGACGACGCCGTACCCGGTGATGAAGACGCCCATCACCAGGCCGGGCCGCTGCAGCCTGTGCAGGCGCTGGCCCAGGAACCACAGCAGGGCCAGCATGAACAGGCCCTCGCCGAAGGCTTCGTAGAGCTGGCTGGGGTGGCGGGGCAGGTCGCCGGCGGGGCAGACGCCATTATATTGCTTGAGTACGTATGTGTTGCAGAAGACCATGCCCCACGGCACGTGGGTGACGCGGCCCCACAGCTCGCCGTTGACGAAGTTGGCCAGGCGGCCGAACAGCAGGCCGAGCGGGGCGACGGTGGCCAGCAGGTCGCCGAGGCTCAGCGCATGCCTGAAGCCGAAGCCGTTGCGGCGGCACCACAACACGGCGGCCAGAAGGACGCCGGTAAAGCCGCCGTGGAACGACATGCCCCCTTCCCAGACCTTGAAGACGTCGAGCGGCGCCTTCCAGATTATCGAGGCGTCGTAGGCCAGGATATAGCCGATGCGGCCGCCGAGGATGACCCCGCCGGTCAGCCACAGGATCAGGTCGTCCAGCTGGTCGGCGGTCAGCGGCGGCTTATGGTCCGGCCACAGGTCCGGCCTCTTCAGCAGGCGGCCGGCATAGAGCCAGCCCAGCACGATGCCCGCCACGTAGGCCAGGGCGTACCACCGAATGGCGACAGGCCCGAGGTGGATCAGGACCGGATCGATATCAGGCAGGCGCAGGGTCATGATTGGTGTTTCTCCCGGTACGGTCGCCGCTCGTTTATCAACTTCAATCTGCTTCGTCGCGACAAAACAGCGGCAGGATTTACGAGAATCATGGAAAAACTTTGTTGCGTGCGCGATATGGCCTATATTGATGACAGATATCGCACCGCAGTTCAAAGTTTGAGGACATTACGCCCATGCAAAGCCAGAACCCTTTTCTCGACGAGATGGCGAAGCTCACCTCTTCGGCGATGAGCCTGGCGCAGGCGGCGAGCGAGGAAGCCAAGGCCGCGATGCGCGCCCAGGCCGACCGATTCGTGGCCGACATGGACCTTGTGCGCCGCGACGAAATCGATGCGCTGAGATCGGAAATCGCCGCGTTGCGTGACGAAGTGGCCCAGCTCAAGGCCGCAAAGGATACCAGGACAAAAAAGCCGGCGGACCCGGCGGCAGGGATTTGACACAAGAGATTTTTCATATGAACACCTCTGAGGTTTACGACAGCGATGCCACGTTCGACCCGCTCGACATGGTGGAATCGATTCTGACCGAGGAAGGACTGGACTTCGAACGCACGCCCGAGGGTGACCTCGGCTTCGCCCTGTCGGGCGATTGGCGCACTTACGAAATGTGGTTCTCGTGGCGGCCGGAAGGCGAATGCCTGCAACTGTGCTGCGCGCTCAATGTGCAGGGCACGGGCACGACCCTGGCCAAGGAACGCCTGCCGGGGCTGTACGAACTGTTGGCCGTCGTCAACCAGCATGTCTGGTTCGGCCATTTCGAGGTCTTCCGCGACGTCGAGGTGCGCGATGGCGGCTACGATATCGTGTTCCGCCACACGGTCGCCGTCATGCCGCAGGATCGCGGATCGGTGGCGTCGTCGGCCCATATGATCAACAGCGCCGCGGAAGCCGTGGACCGATTCTTTCCGGCCTTCGACTTCTGGTTCAAGGGCGCGATTTCGGCGCAGGACGCGTTTGCCGCCTGCCTGTTCGAGACCCGCGGGGAAGCCTGAATACATGACCGATACCGTTCTGCCGAAGCCGATCCTGCTCATCGGAGCCGGGGCCCTGGGTTCTTCCATGCTCAAAGGTTTCCGCATTCGCGGCCATGTCCTGCCCGCAGACCTGATGATCCTGGACCTGATGCCTGGCGAAATCGCCCAGGAATGGGCAAATGACGGGGCACGGCTCAATCCGCAGCCCGAGGAATGGCAAAAGGCCAGGACCGTTATCCTGGCCGTAAAGCCGCAGGGCTGGCATGCCGTGGCGCAGATCCTCGATGGCAATCTGGCGCCCGACGCGGTGATCGTTTCGGTGATGGCCGGCGTGCAGGCGAAAGTCCTGAGCCAGGGCTTCAGCGGTCATGCGGTGGCGCGTGTCATGCCGACGACGGGCGTGGCGACGGGCAGGGGCGTGGCGTCGATCTTTGCCGAGAAGCCGGAGGCCCTGGCGGCGGCGCGCGGCCTTTTCGAGCCGATGGCGGCGACCGTTCTTCTGAAGAGTGAGGACCAGGTGGATTCGGCGACCGCCGTGTCGGGGTCCGGCCCGGCCTATGTCTACGCCTTCGTGCGTGCGCTGGAAAAGGCGGGCAAGGCGGCCGGACTGTCGTCGAGCCACGCCCGCGACCTGGCGCGCGGGACGCTGGTGTCTGCGGCGCGTCTGCTGGACGCCACAGGCGAAGAGCCGGACGAACTGATCCGCAAGGTGGCGTCGCCGGGCGGCACGACCGAGGCGGCCCTGAAGGTGCTTTGCAAGCCGGGCGAGGGGCTGGACGAACTGGTCCTGTCGGCCGTCCAGGCGGCGCATCGACGCGCGAAGGAATTGGGCTGAAGTCCTCTTGCACCTCCCCGTTTTCGAAGAAAATGGGGAGGGGGACCGCACGAGGAGCCGTTCGGCGACGAGATGTGGTGGTGGGGTTTCTTGCTTACTTTCGGACGTCGCGAGAGTAAGAAAGTAAGAAACCCCACCACCACATCTCACCGCTTCGCGGTTCGTGCGGTCC
>CAKZJB010000031.1 GCA_936940865.1 uncultured Asticcacaulis sp.
GCTGATGATGATGATGAAGGATTGTTGTTGCCGATCGATCTGCGCAGTATGTTGGCGCCGCCGCCACCGCCGCCCAGCAGTTGTGCATTGGCCGACACGGCCAGCACCGAAGCCAGGGCAAAAGTCGTCAGGAAAATCTTCGTCTTCATGTTCATGTCTCCCATGTTTCAGCCATTCTCACCGGCTCACATGGGGACAACGACGCAGGTTTCGGATTTTCTCCGCCGCCCGCGAAATTTTTTCATTTTTTCTTCTGCGGCCGGATGTCGCCGCCGACCAGGCCATAGCCATAGGTCGTGTCAACGCCTTTTGCGCCAAGGTCCTGCGCCGTGGCGGCCAGACCGTTCACGGCGGCCTGCGCCCCCGCCGGATCGGGTCGTTCAAGCCGCCGCGACAAAAGCCCCGCCACGATCGGCGCGGCAAACGAGGTTCCGCGCACCCCGGCGTATCCGCCCGGACGCGCCGCCGATATGTCCGCGCCGGGCGCGGCGAACCTGACCTGCGGCCCGCGCCCGGCCTCGGGCAGGACATGGTTCCTGCGATCGACGCCGGTGACGCCTATGACGCCATCGAAGGCGGCGGGATAGAGCGGCTTGGCCGCCGGCCCGTCATTGCCCACGGCCGCGACGATCAGGTGCCCGCGCCTGACCATGGCGGCGACGGCGGCCTTCATGGGGGTGTTGGACGGTCCGACAAGACTGATATTGACGACGGCAACCCGCTCCTTCGCCATCCAGTCGAGCGCCTGCAGGATGGCGGGTGTCGAGCCGCCCGTCGGCGTATTGCAATAGACGTCGGCGACATAGAGATCCGCCCCGGGCGCGGCCCCGGCGAAACCATCGGCGCGGCCGACCAGAAGCGATGCGGTTTCGGTGCCGTGTTCGCTGGGCTGCGGCGTCCCGGCAAACCCTTTTTGCGTGATGCGGGCGCCGCCAAGGGCGGGATGACCGGTGTCGACGCCGCCGTCGATCAGCCCCACCCGGCCGCCCCCTCCTCCGCCGGGAATGCCCGTCGCCGCCGCCGAAGACGCCGACTGCGAACCGAGATATATGGCGTTGAAATCGTAGCTGCCTTCGGGATCGAGCTTTTTGAGGCGCAGCAGGGCGTCACGGGTCGAAACGCCCCTGGGCGCCGACAGGACGACGATGCTGAGCCCCAGGTTTTCCAGCGTATCCGTGCGCGTGACCGTAAAACCCGCGGCCGTCGCCGCCGCCAGCGCGGCATCGGACGGCGCGGTGGCGACGATTTCGTGCCGCACGATCAGGTCGCCCTGCGGGCTTTCCTCCAGCACGTCGCGGTGTTGCGCCACCAGGTCGCGGACGGTCTCGACCCGCTGTGTCGCCAGGTCGGTCACCCGGTCCACCGTGGCGTCGAGCGTCCGGTCCACCGTCTGGTCGATCCCACGGATGACCGGCGGGAGCCCGCCGGGCAGACCGCCAAGGCGCCCACCCAGTTGCGCCGAGGCGGGCCCGGCGGCAAGCCACAGAACGGAAATGAGAACCAGCGCCTTCATGAAAATCTCCGTAACCCCTGTGTAACGCGTCTGAGGCCCCGCTTGCTGCAAAAAAATTTCGCGGCTACGAAGAAAACACGCGGCTCCGGCCGTTCATGTCACAGGAGTTCGCCCATCGACCCCAGGCAAACCCGTTCGGAAATCGTCGCGCTGTTGCCGCGCCTGCGCCGCTTTGCGCGCGCGCTGACCGGCAATGCGTCCGACGCCGACGACGCGGTCCAGGCGGGGGTCGAACGCGCCTTGAAGAGCCTCGACCAGTTCCAGCCCGGCACGCGGCTGGACAGCTGGCTGTTCAAGGTGGTGAAGAACGCCTGGATCGACGAGGTTCGCGGCCGCCAGCGCCGCGACCGCATTTTCGCCCCCTCGGAAGACGGGGATACGGTGGGCGGGGCCGGCGCCGAAGCGTACGAGGCGCGCCGCCAGTTGCAGGAGGTTGAGATGGCCATGCAGGAACTGCCGGAGGAGCAGAGAACGGCGATCGCGCTGATCTGCATCGAAGGCCTGTCCTATACGGAGGCCGCCGAAATCCTCGATGTCGCGGTGGGCACCCTCTCCAGCCGCCTGACGCGCGGCCGCGAAGCCCTGCTGGCGCGGTTGGGAGGTTCGCGATGATCGAAACCGGGACTATCGTCGCCTATGTCGACGGCGAACTGGACGCGGAGGCCGCCGCCGCTGTCGAGGCCGCCGCCAGGGCCGACCCCGCTATCGCCGAAGCCATCGAAGCGCACCGGCGCCTGCGCGAGACCCTGTTCGCCGCCTTTGCCCCCATTGCCGAAGAGCCGGTGCCCGACCGCCTGGTCGCGGCGGCGCAGCCCCCTGCCCCCGTCGTCAGCCTGGATGCGGTCCGCGCCCGCCGACGGCCGCTCCTTGTTCAGGCCGGCGCCCTGGCGGCCTGTCTGGTGGCGGCGGTCGGGATCACGCTGACGCTGGCCCAGCCCCAGGGCGATTTCCGCTCCAGTCCCGGCGGCCTGATGGCGCAGGGGCAACTGGCTCATGCCCTGTCGTCGCAACTGGCGTCGGAAGACCAGGGTGCGACGCGCATCGGCCTGACCTTCCGCGACAAGACAGGCGCGGTCTGCCGGACCTTCTCGACCCGGACCTCCGATGGGCTGGCGTGCCGCAGCGGCGACAAATGGCGTATCGACGCCCTGGCGCGCAACGAAGGCACGACCGAATTCCGCCAGGCCGCGTCGCCCCTGATCATGTCGGCCGCCGAAGATCGCATGGCCGGCGATGCCTTCGATGCCGGCGCGGAAAAGGCCGCAAGGGACAGGAACTGGCGTTAGCGACCCGCCTGCTGCAGGGCGCTGGTCGCCGCATCGCGCAGATTGGCCGCCAGCGCCTGCGTCGCCGCGTCGGCCTTGTACTGCTCCAGTTGCGGGAGGTTGAGAACGATGTCCGTGTCCTGGCGGATGTCGCGGCCGTCGGCCGTATTCAGGACAAGACTGGCTATGCGGCCGGCATCGATATCGTGCATGATCAGGGTCGACCCGTTGACGCCCGGCACGACCGTCGCCGTTTCACCGGCCAGGCCGGAGGTTTCCACCACGCCTGCGTCGGTCCAGGTAAGGTCGGTCTGCAGCGCCAGCTGGCCGTCGACATAGGTGCGGACGACCGCGCCGAAACCGAATTCGATGCCGCTTGGCGTCATCAGCCCGCCGCGCGTGGCGGCCAGCTCCTGGTCGCTGAGGGCGGGCGGCTCGCCGGCCAGGGCGGATGCCGGCAGGAGCACAATGGCAAGAAGAGAGATAAGGCGTTTCATGGCAGGCTGTCCGTCGGATTCGGCAAGGCCGGGGTGATCTGGTAGATCGGCGGCAGTTCACGCGTGAAGTTCGACAGGGAGTCGTCGCTCAGCGGCTGGCCGGTCGGGGCGGCGGCCCAGGGCGTCCATTCCTCGTCGCGGTTGAAGGCCACGCGGATTGTCGGCGGTTCATGGATGGCGAAGAAGACTCCGTTCCAGATCTTCAGGAATTCGCCCTTGCCGTAGATGCGCAAGCCCAGGGCCGGATCCCCGATCAGGATGCTGTCCGCGCGCACGCCCTTGACGACCACGAAATGGCGATAGGCGCCCGCCGTGACGACCGCGATGCCCGGCCGCCCGAACGACAGCAGTTGCGTATAGGTCAGGCGGAAGCCGTCGGACTGAAGCCCGCGCGACGCCAGGTAGGTCTTGATGTCGAGCAGCGAAAAACCGACCTTGCGGATCTTGTCCTGGTTGCCGGCGGCGTACATCGCCTTGAAGACCTCGGCCTCGGTGACGGCCATCCCGTAATGATAGCGCAGCAGCGTCGCCAGGGACGCGGAACCGCAGCTGTAGTCGTACTGTTGCCGTACCGTGGTGCGGAACGGGATGTCGCGCAAGGACGTGACCGGCAGCGCGTAGGTCGCTCCGGCTTCGGTCAGCATGGCCTGCGCGAAGACCGGCGCCGGCAGGCATGCGGCCGCGAAAGCCAGGACCAGCGTGCGGCCCGGCCGTGTCATTGCAGGGCCGGGCCGGAGGCGATGGTCACATTGACGCTGCCCTGGAGATTGTTGTTGTTGCCGGTGTTCATGACAAAATTGCCGACGCCGCTATAGCCGCTGAGCGCGTTGCCCGACAGGCTGATGTCGCCGTTGACGATCGAGTCGGCCGACACGGTATTGCCGGTGTTGCTGGCCGTGAGCTGCTGGTTCGTCAGCACGCTGACCGAGACGCTTTCCCCCGCGCTGACGGCATCGAGATCGTCTGTGGCCAGCGGCGCGGCGCCGCCGGTTTCAGACCCATCCGAAGACGTCGTCACGGCAGGCTGCGTCACCGGCGTTTGCGTTGCGTCGGCCCTGGCGGCCATGGCCGAAAGCGGTATCGGCGCACATATGGCCAGGACGATAATGAGGCTCTTGTTCATCGAATTTCTCCACGAGTGCCGGGAAAAAACGGACCGGCCAGCCGGGTCACCGGCCGGTCCGCCGTCAGGCGACGCGCCTATTGGTGGCCGAAGCTGACATTGGCGTTGGCGGAAACGCCCGTGGCCGCCTGGTTGAGCGAATTGATGCCGGTATTGGCGCTGGTCGTCTGGATGCCGGCAAAGTTGGCATAGGACCCGCCGTCGGCCCGGATGTCGCCGGTGGTCACGGTCGCCGCGCCGCTGGGCGAAGCGCCTGTCGTCGAGACGGTATTGCCGGTAACGGTACCGTCGAGGTACTGCACCGACAGGCTTGCATAGGTCACGGACGAGTTGTTGTTCGAATTCGTCTGCGAGTGGTCCGAATGGTCCGAATTGTCGGAATGGTCCGAATTGTCGGTCAACGTGTTGTTGCTGTTGTTAACCGAGCTGTTCGAATGGTCCGAATTGTCGGTGTTGTTGCTGTCGTTGGTCGAATGGTTCGAGTTGTCGGCCCAGGTCGAATGGTCCGAATTGTCGTTGTTGGCGTTGTCCCGGCCGTTGATGTTGCCGCTGTCCGTCGACGTTGAGGTCGGCGTGCTGTTGGTGGTGTTCGTCGTGGTCGTTGTGATCGACCGGTTGGAATTGTCCGAATTGTTCGAGTTGTCCGTATAGGTCTTCGAACGGTTCGAATTATCCGTAAAGGTCTTGGAGTGGTCCGAATTATCCGTAAAGGTCTTGGAGTTGTTCGAATTGTCCGTGGCCGTCCAGGTCGCCGTGTTGTTGCTGTGGTTGGTCGAGTTGTCGGTCGACGTCGCCGTGTTGTTGCTGTTGTTCGTCGAACTGTCAGCAGCATTGTTCGAGTTGCTGTCACCGTCGCCGGTGTGGTTGCCGCCCGACGCCGCGGTGGCCATCGCCGCGTTCATGTCCTGCGCCATCGCTCCCCCGGCAAGTGCCAACCCCAGGGCAAAGACCGACGCGGTCGCAATAAGCTTTATATCGAGTTTTGTCATCTGATTACCTCAATGTGATCATCCTGGAGAACAGCTCCTCCAGTCTTTAAAATCCCAAAATTCGGAAAAAGTTCGCCGGACGACACATCAAGATTGACTAGCAAGCGTGATGAATACTTGGATCTGGCGCGCGAATTCTGGCGGCAGGATCAGAACCGTATGGGCAGGCTGAAGATCGCTTCCATATCGGGGGCGTCGCTGGTGACGCCGAACTGGAAATTGTTGCTCAGGGTCATGCGGTCGCTCAGCCGGAACGACCAGCCCATCAGCAGGCTCCCGACCTGCAGGCTCTGGGACTTCTGCCAGCCGCCGTTCAGTTGCGTCCGCGTGCGGGCGATATAGTTGTGACTGTAGCCGAACGACACGGAGAAGCGCGGATTGAGGGCCAGGCCGAACCCCATCGAGGCGCCGATGGAATCTCCCGGCTCGACACGGCCGACCAGCGCCGTCCCGATGGTCTTGCTGACGTCGCGCGGCGTGTTGTGCAGGTAGCTCAGGCTGGCGAATATGACCGCCGGATCGGTGGGATATAGCATGGTGATACCGCCTTCGGTGGCCCAGAAGCCCGAACCGGTCGCCAGTTCCTGCGCGACGCCGAACTGGTCGTAGCGCACATCGTACGGCCCCTTGCCCGATGGCGACTTGATGCGCAGGCTGGCGACATAGACGGGCCGGCCGGGACGGACCTCGTTCAGCTGGTAGCGCGCGGCGAACTCGGCGTCGCCCATATCGCGCCCCTTGAGATCCTGGGTGCGCGATACCGTCTGGTCGCGCTGCGCCACCGTGGTGACGCGGTCGAAGCGGTCGACATAGGGCAGCCGCGCCTCGATTTCGAGGCGGCGCGTCAGGCCGTAGCGCAGCGCCGCCGTAGAAACCAGCGAGTTGCGGTCGGCGTCGTTGGCTTCGATAACCCCCAACTGGATGCCCGGCACGATCTCGACGCCGCGAAAGACAAGCCGGTTCGCGCTGGAATGGACGTATTCAAGCGACGGGGTGAACACCCATTGGCCGCGCGGCGTCAGCACGCCGACCTGCTCCGGCAGGGCGGCCACGGAGCGGACCTGGGGCTCCGAAGGCGGCGGCGCCTCGCCGACCGGCCGCGCCGGCGTATTGCGGGCGTCCTCGGGGGCATCGCTGGTCGATTGCCGGGCGCCGGCCGTTTCGCTTGCCAGCCAGCGCGCGCCGAACGCCGCCCGCTTTTCATCCAGTGTGGGACCGCCCGACTCCGGC
>CAKZJB010000032.1 GCA_936940865.1 uncultured Asticcacaulis sp.
CAATGGCGGACGGCTGATCCAGTCGACGGATACGTCCAACAATTCGCTGACCTATGCCTATACCGGCTCGCAGCTGACCAAGATCACGACGGCCAACGGCGACTATACCAGTTTCGTCTATACGGGGTCTTTGCTGACCTCGGTCGTCACCAGCTACACCAATGCTTCGGGCCTGCAGATCGCGACGCGGGTGCGCTACGGCTATGACGCCAGTAACCGCCTGACGACGGTAACGACGGACCTCAGCCCCAACGACAATTCGATTGCCGACGGCAAGACCTACGTCACGACCTATACCTACATCAACACCAGCAACAATATCGGGACGATCACCCAGAGCGACGGCACCAGCCTGACGATCACCTATGACAGCAATGTCCGTGTCGCCAGCCTGACCCAGACGACGGCGTCGGGCGTCACCAATGCGACCTATCTGACCTACGGCACCGGGCGGACCATGGTCACCGATCAGCAGGGTAATGTCACGACGCTGGTCTACGACAGCAATAACCGGCTTGTTCAGTTGATCCCGCCGTCGTCCTCGCCCGAGCCGGGGACTCTGTTTACCTACGACGCCAATGGCAACCTGACCTACAGCGGTCCGGTCGGCGATCCCAATTTTACCAATCTTGCCGCGAACTGGAACGAAAGCAACGATTCCGGGGTCACGTCGACGCAGACGACCGAAATCGACGGTGGGTTCGAAGTCTATCGCCGCACCACCCAGACGACGCCCCCCGCTAACTGGGTCATGAGACTGGGCCAGTCGGGGCCAGCCACGGTGGCGGTCGCGCAGGGGCAAAACGTTCAGTTCAGCGTATACACCGCCAGTTCGCATGTAAGCGCGATGAACCTTTGCGTTCTTTGGCGCGATGCCAATGGCGTCGGCTTTGCAGGCGATGTGGTCGGCACGATAGTTCCGGGCGGCACGCTGGACGCAAACGGTTTGTCGGCTGCCAAGTTCACGAGTGGAACCTTTATGCCTCGGGCGGGGGCGGCATATGCGGAATTGTATGTTTACGCCGTCGCCGATGGAACGGGACCCGCGAGCGTAGCCATTGCCCAGCCGTCTGTCACCACGGTGGGCGGGACGAGCGGCGACCCCAACTTCACCAACATCTCAAAGAACTGGGGGGATTCGTGGAGCAGCGACGCCACCGTCGCGACGGCGCAATCGACGGAGGTCGACGGCGGCGTCAATGTCTACCGGCGTCAGTCGACGACGACGCCTGCCGCGGGGTGGGCAATGAACGTTGGCCAGAGTGCACCCGCGCGGGCTGCCGTCGCGCCAGGGCAAGCCGTGAATATGAGCGTCTACGCGGCGACCTCAGGCGCGAGCTCCGCCTATCTGATTGCAGCTTGGTGGGGGGCTGATGGATACATCATCGGCACTACCACAGTCAGTACAATCGCGACGGGTGGCGCCTTGGGCGCCAGCGGATTGTCGACAGCCGCATTTGCCCGTGGCACGGTAACAGCGCCAGCCGGCGCGGTGTCCGTGGAACTTTTTGTCCAGGGGATTGCAAATGGGACAGGGGGTCTCAACGTTGCCATTGCCCAGCCTTCGGTTTCGATTGCCGCGCAAATCTCGACGTCGACGCCTCAACCCTCTTATGTCTACACCTACGATTCCAACGGCAATCGCCTGACGATGACGGATGCGCTGGGGAACCAGACGACCTACGGTTATGACGGCACGAACCAGTTGGTTTCGAAGACGGAAGCGGCCAATTCGTCTTCGCCGCTGACAACGCGCTATGTCTACGATTCCGCCGCCCGCCTGGTCTATACGATCAGTCCGAACGGGGATGTGACGCAGTACCTCTACAATACGAACGGCACGCAAAAGAGCGTTATCCGCTATACGGGCAATCTTTACACGACGGGTGGGAATCCGCTGGCGTCGGCGATGGACAGCTGGGTTACGACGACCGACAAGACCCAGACTCAGCGGACCGACACGACCTACGACGCGCGCGGCCTGGTGGCGACGGTCACAACCTACGGCCAGACCGACAGCTCGGGCGCCGGCGTGGGCTCGACGGCCAGCATCACCACCTATGTCTACGACCAGGCGGGGCTTTTGCTCAGCCGCAAGCTGTCGAGTTCGGCGGCGACCGAGACCTATGTTTATGACGGGCTCGGCCGGACGCTGAGCGCCACCGACTATAACGGCAAGCTGACGCAGACCGTCTATACCAACACGGCTTCGGGCCTGCAGACGGCGACGACCCTGGCCAACGGCACGGTCAGGACCTCGACCTACGACCTGGCGGGCGAACTGATCAGCGTCAGCGACAGCGGCGGCGGCCTGACGGCCACCACGACCTATGCCTACGATTCCGTCGGCAACCTGATCCGCACGACCGATCCGACCGGGCTTTCGACCTATCATGTCTATGATACACTCGGCCGCAAGGTGGCCGACGTGGCGGCCGACGGGGCGATCGTCGCCTATGCCTACAATGCCAATGACCAGCTGGTCAGCACGACGGCCTACGCCACCAAGCTGAGCGCGGCGCAACTGTCGTTGCTGTCGAGCGAAAGCAACACCTCGGCGGCTGTCAGGCTTGCCAGCATCACGCCGGCGACCTCGGCCAACGACCGCTGGAGCTGGACCGTCTATGACGCCGACGGGCGCCGCGTCGAGGATGTCGACGGCTGGGGTGTCGTTACGGCTTACACCTACGATGCGGCCAGCCGGCTTGTCTCTCAGACCACCTATGCCGCCCTACTGTCGGCGGCGACCTTGAGCGGTTTCAAGACGGCGGCGCCGACGGCTGTCGTCCTTCCCTCCATCGATGCGAACGCCGACCGTACGACGCGGACCTTCTACAACAGTGACGACGAGGTGGTCGCCACGCTCGATGCCGACGGCTACCTGACCGAGGTCGTCTACGATGCCGCCGGCCGCAAGGTGCGCACGATCGCCCATGCCACGCAGACCAGTTCTTCGCACTGGGCGGCCGGTACGCTGGCGCAGTTGCAGGCCGACGCGGGTTCTTCCACCAGCGATATCTATCACTGGTGGGTCTATGACGGCCGCGGCCTGCTCCGCGCCGAGATCGACGGCGAAGGCAACATTACCCGCTACGACAGCTATACGGCGGCGGGCAATGCCGGTACGGTCAGCCGGGGCCAGGTGATCAGCACGGCGACCCTGATCGCCACGCCGCCGACCTATGCCAGCCTGCCGGCGCCGTCGGGCACGCTCGAGATCACCAGCCTGACCTACGACCAGTACGGCCACGTGCTGACGAAAAGCATCACCCTGACCGGCGGGTCGGTCGAGACGACGACCTACGCCTACGATCCGGTTTACAACCTGATCAGCCAGGCAACGACGAGTTCGAGCTCGGCTTCGGGGGCGGCGGACGGGCGCACGGTTCTGGCGCGCTTCGATGGCCTTGGCCGCAAGGCGCTCGAACTGACGGGCAATGGCGCGGCGGCGATCGCGGCGCTGGGCGCAAGTCCCACCCAGGCCCAGATCGACGCCGTCTGGGCCAATAACCAGATCAAATACGATTACGATGCCGCCGGACGCCTTATTGCCAGGACCGATTCCGACAATCGCCGCACGCTGTTCTATTACGATGTCGATGGACGCCTGACCTATCAGATCGACGGGACGGGCGGTGTCGTGCAGTACGGCTACGATACCTTCGGTGAGAAGAGCGACGTCACCACCTATACCAACAGAATCGCGTCCGCGACGCTGCCCAGCCTGACCGGCGGGCAGATCACCTCGACCCTGACCAACGCGATCGTGGCCAGCGCGACCGACAGCCATAGTCATATCGATTATATCGTTAACGGCTTCGTCGCCGACACCGTCGATGCGATGGGGATAATCACAGCCTATGCGTATAACACCTTCGGCGACGTGACGCTCCAGACCGACGCGCTGACGACAGCGCTGGCGACGCAGACGAGCAAGACCTACAGCCGCCGCGGCCTGCTGTTGACCTCGACCGCCGATGTCGGCGGGCTGGCCCTGGCAACGAGCTACCAGTACGACGCCTTTGGCCGTGTGACCCAGGTCACTGATTCCAACGGCACCCTGACCAAAACGACCTACGACCGGGCAGGGCGGGTCCTGACCCAGGTCGATGGTTTGAATCTCACCACCAGCTACAGCTACGACGGCTTCGGCCACGTGCTGACCACGACCGACGCCAACGGCAAGCAGACGACCTACGCCTACAGCCTGTTCGACCGTCAGGTCACGGTCACCGATCCCAACAACATCGTCACCACGACCACGAAGAACGCCTATGGCCAGACGGTCAAGATCGTTGACGGTACGGGTGCGTCCACGATCTTTGTCTACGATGCCGACGGCAACCTGACCTCGACGACAGATGCGCTTGGCAACACCAGCACACAGGTGTTCAGCAGCGCCGATGTCATGAAGTGGTCGATCGATGCCCGCGGAATTACCACGACCTATGCCTACGACGCCGCCGCGCGCGTGGTGAGCAAGACGGTCGACAGCGCGTCGGGCGGCCTGGCGCTCACGACCACCTGGGCCTACGACGGCAAGGGCCAGACCGTGACGGTCACCGATCCGGTGGGCATGGTGACCAGCTACAGCTACGACCGCAACGGCCACTCCCTCAGCCAGGTCATCGACTCCGCTTCGGGCGGCCTCAACCTGACCACAACCTGGACCTACGACCAGGCCGGCAGGACCGTCACCGAAACCTCTCCGGCGGGGCGTGTCACCAAGACTGTGTACGACAAGGCCAATCGCGTCATCCAGACGATCGCCGATCCCAACGGCTCGAATCTGATTACGCAGTATGCCTACGACGCCGACGGCAATGTCGTTCAAAAGACCGATCCGGCCGGCAATATCACGCGCTCGGTCTATGACGCCGATAACCGCCTGGCGTTCGTCGTCGATCCGACGGGCGCCGTCACCGGCTATACCTACGACAATGACGGCAGGGTCACCAGGACGCAGCAATACGCCGTGCTGAACACCAGTTCAGGCGTGCAGACCCTGGCCCAGATGCAGGCCTGGGCGACGGCCAATGCCGGCAGCAACGACCTGAATACCTGGATGACCTATGATGCCGGTGGCCGCCTGGTCTACAGCATCGACCCCGACGTCTATGTCACGGGCTATCTCTACGATAATGACGGCCGCGTGGTGCAGAAAACGCGTTATCCGGCCGGAACGTCCTGGTCGCCGCTTCCTGCAACGCCACCGGCCGGCGCGCAGATCACCCGCACGGCATACGACGCTGCGGGGCGTGCGGCGTTCACGATCGACCCGACCGGTGCCGTCACCGGCTACACCTACGATAACGACGGCCATGTCATCCAGACGGTGCAGTACGCCACGCTGGCCACAGCGACCGGCGTGCAGACCCTGGCCCAGATGCAGGCCTGGGCCACGGCCAATGCCGGCGGCAACGACCGTACGACGCAGGCCGCGTACGATGCCGCAGGGCGCTTGATCTATTCGGTCGATGCCGACGGTTACGTCACGGCCTACACCTACGACGCGAATAGCCGGCTTGTGCTCAGCATGCGTTATCCGACGCCCTATGGCAGTCCGGTCTATGCCTTCGTGAGAAGCCTGTATCAAACCGCTCTTGGCCGTCAGCCTGAACTACAGGGCTGGATGAACTGGGCTGGAGGTATCCTGGGCGGGCAGACCTTCCTCCAGGCGGCCCAGGCAATTATCGCTTCACAGGAATACCAGAACGACCTGGCGGCGTTCGCAGACACGGCGACCGGGAACCAGAAGATCGTCGACTATCTGTATCACGCGGCGTTCAACCGTGTCCCGGATTCGAGCACGCCGGCCACTGTGGCGGCGCTGAACAACGGTACGCTCACCGTGGCTCAACTGGTCCTGAACCTGGCGCAAAGCCCCGAAATGCAGGCGAAGGAACTGGGCCTATTGGCCTCGCAGTACCAAGCCCAATTGCCCGCCGCATCGTCTCCGCCGGCCGGCGCGCAGATTACGAACATGGCCTATGACGCTTACGGCCGTCTGATCAGCGTCACTGATCCGATGGGTATCGTGACGCGCAATGTCTACGACACCTGGGGCCGGATAACCTCGACGACCGTCGCCTACGGCACCTCGGATGCCGCGACGACGACCTATCTTTATGACGCCGATGGGCGGGTGCTGAACAAGACGGTTGCCTCCGGAACCGCCGAAGCGGTGACGACTTGGAACACCTACGACGCCCAGGGCCGGGTCACCCAGACGCTGGACGGCAATAACAATGCCACGACCTATACCTACGACAATGACGGCCGCGTTCTGACCACGACCGATCCGACGAACGCGGTCACGACCAATACGTACAATGCCTTCGGCGACCTGACCTCGGTCAGGGATCCCAACGGCAATACCGGCTATTTCTACTACGACAAGCGCGGCCAGCAGATCATGGCGGTCGACGCGGCCGGCTACGCCACGGCCAAGTCATACGATATCAATGGCAAGGTGACCGTGGTCACCCGCTATTCCACGCAGATCAGCGTGAGCGGCGTAACCGCGACGCCGCCGTCTGTGCCGGTCAATGCCTCCTACGACAATAAGACGACATTCGGCTACGATAACGATGGCCGCGTCATCGGGTCCGGCGACGGCAACGGCTATGTCACAGGCTATAGTTACAACACCTTCGGCGACCGCCTGTCGATGGCCAATCCATTGGGTGGGGTTACCACCTATACCTACAACGCGCGCGGCGAGATGTTGACCCAGTCAATCTCCGCGACAGCGATCGCCCCGGCCGTGACCACGGCCTATACTTACGATGCCTTCGGCAACCGCACCCAGATGGTCGAGGCGCAGGGACGGCCCGAGCAGCGTACGACCAACTATGTCTATGATGCCGACAACCGTCTGATCAAACAGACGGGCGACTCGGTTCTGATCACCTCGGATTACGGGGGGAATCTGACTCCGCCAGTTACGCCCACGCAGTCTTTCGTCTACGACAAGCGCGGCAATCAGATCGCGGCCCAGGACGCCAACGGCAATATTACGCAGAGCTATTACGACCACCAGAACCGCAAGATAGCCGAGGTCAGCGCGGCCCGGGTGCTGACACAATGGACCTATGACAACAACGGCAACGTGTCGTCCAAGAAGGTCTATGGCGACCTGATGCAGACCG
>CAKZJB010000033.1 GCA_936940865.1 uncultured Asticcacaulis sp.
GCGCAACCCAAAAATGCGCTCAGGGAGCGAAGCGTTAGCGCAACCCAAAAATGCGCTCAGGGAGCGAAGCGTTAGCGCAACCCAAAAATGCGGTCACCCGTTCAGCAGAACCTTGGTCGCAGCGGTCACATCGCCTTGGCGCATAAGGCTTTCGCCAACCAGCATGGCGGTGGCGCCCGTACCGGCCAGGCGCTTCACGTCGTCATGGGTGAAGATCCCGCTTTCGGCGACCAGGACATGATCCTTCGTTACCATGCCGGCGAGGTCTTCGGTCGTCTTCAAATCGACGTGAAAATCCCTCAGATTGCGGTTGTTTATGCCTATCAGCTTGGAATCAAGTTTAAGCGCACGCTCCATCTCGGCTGCGTCGTGGACCTCGACAAGGGCGTCCATGCCATAGTGCTTTGCCGCGGCGATCAGGTCTTCGGCCAGTTCGTCGTCGATCATCGCCATGATAACCAGAATCGCGTCGGCGCCGATGGCGCGCGATTCGGTCACCTGCCAGGTGTCGACCAGGAATTCCTTGCGGATGCAGGGCAGGGACACGGCCTGGCGCGCCGCCTGGAAATGGCTTTCGTGGCCCATGAAGCTGGGATTGTCGGTCAGGATCGACAGGCAGGAGGCGCCGCCCTTTTCATAGGCCTGCGCCAGGAAGGGCGGATCGAAATCCTCGCGAATCAGCCCCTTGGACGGCGACGCCTTCTTGATCTCGGCGATCAGCGACAGGCCGCCGGCCGGCTTATTGCGTAGCAGAGCCTTCATGAAGCCACGGGTTTGGCCGATATGTTCGATCTGCGATTCGAGATCGTCGAGCGTTGTCGAGGTCCGGCGGTTGGCCACGTCTTCGCGCTTGTAGGTCGCGATCTTGTCGAGAATATCCAGCATGCGCCCTCCCGAGCTGTCCGATGTTTTCATGGCCTCACGCTAACACGCATTGCGAATCAGGCCACTCACACTTTCCGTTATGGCGAACGAATGTGTGAGCGTTAACATTCAAAATTTCTGAAATTAAATCAGTGGACCTCAACAATTTTCCGATGTTTGAATTCAAGTTCACGGAATGACTTTTTCTCGCACATGCGTCACGACGTAACGCGCACCAGCGTGTCCAGAGCTTGTTTCGCGCGGCCGTCATCGATGACCGCCGCCGCCAGATCGATGCCTTCGCGCAAGGTTTCGACGGCGTCGCCGACCAGAAAGGCGGCGGCCGAATTCAACAGGACGATGTCGCGATAGGCGTCTTTTTGCCCGTCGAGCAAGGCCGCAAGGCGCTGCGCGTTGTAATCGGGCGCACCGCCGGTGATGTCGGCCAGCGCCGCGCGCGGCAGGCCCACAGCTTCCGGCGTGATGTGGAACAGCCGGACGTGCCCGTCACGCCACTCGGCGATCTCGGTTTCGCCCGTCGTCGTCAGTTCGTCGAGGCCCGAACCGTGCACCGACCAGGCGCGCGTGGCGCCCAAAGCCCCCAGGGCCTGGGCGATCGGCTCGACGAAGCGCACCGACGGTACCCCGACGACCTGGCGTTTGGCCCCGGCGGGATTGCTGAGCGGGCCCAGCAGGTTGAAGATGGTGCGGAAACCCAGTTGCTGGCGGATAGGTGAAACGTGGCGCATGGCGCCGTGGTGGGCCTGGGCGAACAGGAAGCAAATGCCGGCTTCGTCCAGCGCGCGGCGCTGCTGCTCCAGCGTCGCTTCGATATTGACGCCCAAAGCCGCCAGCACGTCGGCCGTGCCGGACTTGGATGTGATGGCGCGGTTGCCGTGCTTGGCGACCTTGAGGCCGCCGCCGGCCGCGACGAAGCCCACGGCGGTCGAGATGTTGAGCGTATGCAGGCCGTCGCCGCCCGTGCCGCAGACGTCGACGACGTCATAGGGATGGTCGAGATGGATCGCGGCCTTGCGCATGGCCCGCGCGCAGGCGGCGATTTCGCCGACCGTTTCGCCGCGCAGGCGGATGGCGGTCACGGCCGCCGCCACCTGGGCGGGCGTCGGTTCGCCGCGCAGACAGGCCGAGAAGAAGGTTTCGGCATCGTCCTCGGACAGGGTGGCGCCGTCGGCCAGGCGCGACAGCAGGGGCTTGAACTCGGCGTCAGACATAGAGGGTATGACTTCCGATGCCGGCCAGTTCGAGGAAGTTCGACAGCAGCTGGTGGCCGCCTTCGGTGGCGATCGATTCGGGATGAAATTGCACGCCATGGATCGGGCGGGTCTTATGCTGCACGCCCATGATCTCGCCGTCCTCTGTCCAGGCCGTGACCTCCAGGTCGTCGGGCAGGGTTTCGCGTTTGACCGCAAGCGAATGGTAGCGCGTCGCGGTGAACGGATTGGGCAGGCCGCGGAAGATACCCTTGTCGGCGTGGTGGATCTGGCTGGTCTTGCCGTGCATCAGGGTCTTGGCGCGAATGACGTCGCCGCCATAGGCCTGGCCGATCGCCTGGTGGCCAAGGCAGACGCCCAGAACCGGCATGTCGTCGGGCACCGCGCGCAGCAGCGGCAGGCAAATGCCGGCCTGATCGGGTGCGCAGGGGCCAGGCGACAGAAGAATCGCCTTGGGAGACAGGGCCAGGGCGTCCTGAACGCTCAGCGCGTCGTTGCGGTAGACCTTCGTCTCGGCCCCCAACTCGGCCAGATAGTGGACGAGGTTGTAGGTGAAGCTGTCGTAATTATCGATGACGAGGATCATTTCGACTCTGGCCCCTGGAGCGACATGGAAAACGCCGCGACACAGCAAAAACTTTAAACTGGCCTGTATGTAAGCAAAGCGCCAATCTTTTCCAAGTGATAATGCCAATGACAATCGCGTTTGAGCGATTGTCGCCGGCAAGGGCGACCGCCCGCCGCCGCTGATGCGGCGAGCCATGCGGCGTTTAAACTAAAAAACGTTCCGTTAACCATATGTAAGGCAGCGCGGACCACCATGGCGCCGCTACATACCACCAACCGAAGCCAGAGCATGCCGCGTTCGAACGATTCCGCCCCAGAAGCCCTCGACCGCCGCCTGGGCAGGGCACGCGACCTGCTTGACGACCGGCATCACCGCGCGCGCAACGGCGTCGTGTCGCTGCTGGCCCTGGTCGCCGCCGGCGTATCCGCGACCCTGCTGTTCACCCTGGTTTTCAGCGCCGAGGAAACACCCGCCCACGCCGAAGCAAAAGCCGCGCCCGCGGCCTTCGAACTGTCGTCGAGCGCGCCGGCGCCCGAGGCTCCGCCGAAACCGGCACAGCCCCTTCTGATCGGCACCGAAAAATAGTCAGTTCTGCTGATAGACGTAGCGCCAGGCGTCCTGGGCGGCCTTGATCAGGGCCCCGGCCTTGTGGCAGG
>CAKZJB010000034.1 GCA_936940865.1 uncultured Asticcacaulis sp.
GGCCTTCATCCCGCTGACCCACTCGGTCTTCTGGGGCGCGCTGGCCTTCGTCCTGATCGGAGGCGTCGGTGTCGGAACCGTGCTGACCCTCGTCTTCCTTCCCGCCCTCTATGCCTTCTGGTTCAAGGTCCGCAAGCCGCAAAGCGAGATCAGCCATGCGTAAACTGCTTATGCTTCTGCCGGCCGTCGTCTCGCTCGCCGGCTGCTCGACGCCCACCGCCCACCTGCCGGCCGCGCCCGCGCCGGTCAGTTGGCCCGCAACCGGCGAAACCGCGCCCCAGGCAACGGCCTGGTGGAGGCAGGGCGGCGACCCGGTCCTGACGGATCTGCTCGACTCGGCCGGCCGCGACAGCCACGACATCAGGATGGCCGAGGCCCGGCTGAAAGCCGCCCGCGCCGCCCATGTGACGGCCCGGTCGCTTCTGTTCCCCGACATAAGCGCCACAGGTGTCGTGCAGCGCGGCGACATCGGCCTGACCTACGGCTACCGGACGATCGACATCACCCAGGGGCAACTCAATGCCAGCTACGACCTCGATCTGTTCGGCGGTCTGAAGGCGCGCTCGCAGGCGGCCGGGGCCGCCGCGAAGGCTGCGGGCGCGTCCCTGGAGGAGGTTCGCGGAGCTGTACGCCTTGAAATCGTCGCGGCCTATGTCGGCTTGCGGCAGTGCCAGCAGGATCTGGACAGTTTCCGGACGACGGCGGCGGCGGCCCACGAGATATCGGCGAGCTTCGAGCAGCAGTGGCGGAAAGGTCTGGTTACGGAGGGCCAGTTCCGCGCTTCGGAGATCGAGGCCCGAGCCGCCGATGCGGGCGTCAGCCGGCTCGCCGAGGCGTGCGAGCACTTTACCAACGCTATCAGCGTCCTGGCCGGAGACGACCGGATGGCGCTGCGGGCGCGGCTGTCGGAGGCGGCGGCGATACCGCAATTCCGGCATCCGGACATGACCGGCGCCCCGATGACTATTCTGCGTCACCGCCAGGATATGCAGGCGGCCGAGGCGAACCTGACGGCCGCACGGGCGTCGACGCGTTCGGCTGAGGCCCTCCTGTTCCCCGATGTGTCCATCGGCGCCTTCTACGGCAGCCAGGACAGCAGCGTGCGGTCGTCGTTCGATGTCTGGAACACGGCGGCGACGGTCTATTGGCCGCTGCTCAATTTCGGGCGGATCAAAAGCCAGATCGACATGGCGTCGGCCCGTGAGGTCGAAGCTTATGAAGGCTATCGGCTGACGGCCGTGGCCGCGCTGGCCGACGTGCGGACCAAGCTGAGCGCGGTCGAGCAGGCCGACGCCCGGCAATCCCTGGCCATGTCCGATGTCCAGGCGTCCGATCGGCAGCATGCGGAAGTGGCGCGTCAATACCAGGCCGGGCTCATACCCAAAATCGCCTTTCTGGCTTCTCGCATCCGCAACGAGCAATCGCGCAGGGCGCTCATCGACGCCGTCGCCGAGCGGTCGGCCCGGGCCGCCGCGCTGTACCGGGCCGAAGGGCTGTGACCGCGATACTTGACGTTTACAAACACAGGAATGAACCATGTCCAGACAAAAAATCGTCGTCATTACCGGCGCGTCTTCGGGTATCGGCGATGCGACGGCCCGGCTTCTCTCCGAAAAGGGATTCACGGTATATGCCGGCGTCAGAAACGTCGAGCGCGTGCAGGCCGCGCCGAATGTCCGGTACGGGCAGCTCGACGTGACGGACGAAGCCTCGGTCACCAGCTTCGTGCAATGGGTCCTGTCGGATGCCGGCCGAATCGACGTCCTGATCAACAATGCCGGCGTGTCCCTGATGGGCCCGGTCGAAAAGACGGCGGTCGACGAGGCGCAGGCGCTGTTCGACACCAATCTTTTCGGGGTCTTGCGGATGATCCGGGCTGCCCTGCCATCCATGCGAAAGGAAAGAAGCGGCCTGATCGTCAATATCAGCTCCGTTCTCGGTTTCCTGCCGGCGCCGTTCATGGGGCTTTATGCCAGCAGCAAGCACGCGATCGAAGGGCTGTCCGAGTCGCTCGATCATGAGGTGCGTGACTACAATGTGCGCGTAGTCCTGCTGCAGCCGTCGTTCACCAACACCCGGCTCGACACCAATGCAAGGCAGGTGCGCGAACCGCTCGGCGCCTATGCGCTCCCGGCCGAGGCGGTGACGAACTCCGTTTTGTCGCAGATCCGGACGGCGCCGCCTCCGGAAGCAGTCGCCAAAAAGATTCTGAAGGCTATCAACGGCGCTTACAGGATGCGGCAGCCGGCCGACGGCCGGGCGAAGCTGCTGAGCCGCCTGCGCCGCTTCATGCCCGCCAAGGCGGTCGATCGCAGTCTGCGCAAGAGCTTTGGGCTGAGGTAGGCCGCTTCCGGCAGCGATCCTTGTGTGGGGCGAGGCGGGCGTATGCCCGGACCCTTGCATTCCCGGTGCGGCGCACCATTTCTGCGCTATCCCGGCACGTCCATGACATCTGCGATAAGAAACTGTGATCGCAGGTTTGTGGATTTGTGCATTTCCCCCCTTAACAGCTTGCAGCTTTGGGATATCTTGTACTTTGCATGCAACGGCCTATCTAGGATTCAGGCCCCCGGGACGCCGGGGAACCGGTCGCGGACGGCCACGATGAATGAGGTTTCTATTGTTGCTGGATTGGCGATCTGCAGACGCGTCCGACGACGTATACGGTGAGACGGTAATGATTTCGGACGGCATCCGTGCCGCCGAAAAAGGCACGGGAACGACCCGGCCGGCGGGCGCGCCGCTGGCAGTGGTCGAAGCCAAGCCCAAGCCGCAAAAGCCGTCCCTGTATCGTGTTCTCATCCTGAACGACGACTACACCCCCATGGAGTTCGTGGTGTACGTTCTGGAGCGCTTCTTCAACAAGTCGCGCGAGGACGCGACCCGCATCATGCTGCACGTCCATCAAACGGGCGTCGGCGTCTGCGGGGTCTACACCTACGAAGTCGCCGAGACAAAGGTGGCTCAAGTGGTGGATATGGCCCGTCGCCATCAGCACCCACTCCAATGCACGATGGAGAAAGACTGATGGCGACAAAGCAAGGATGCCGCCATCAGCACCCACTCCAGTGCACCATGGAGAAGGATTAACCATAATTCGCCAGACGGGCGATTTTGTTAATCCTTCGGTGACGAAACGGGGCTGAAGATGCGGGCGGGCACACGTTTTATAACGACCGGGTTCAGGTCGGGTTCAGCTTGAGAGCGTAAGAATCCCTCCTAAACCTCAAGTTAGAGGTTTTCAGTTAGAGTACCGAGCAATCGGGTAGGTTTGAGGTTTCAGGAGGTTCTCATGCCGTCTTTTTCCAGCGCCCTAGAAGAGACCCTGCATCGCGCAGTCGGTCACGCCAACGCGCATCACCATGAATACGCCACGTTGGAGCACCTCCTGCTCGCCCTCATCGACGACGTCGATGCCGCGGCGGTCATGAGTGCCTGCAATGTCGATCTGGCCAAGCTGCGCGCGGCGCTGGACGCCTATATCGAAACCGACCTGAAGTCGCTGGTCGAGCCCTCGTCGGAAGAGGCCAAGCCCACGGCCGGATTCCAGCGCGTCATCCAGCGCGCCGTCATCCACGTCCAGTCGTCGGGCCGCGATGAAGTCACCGGCGCCAACGTCCTGGTCGCCATCTTCTCCGAACGCGAGTCGCACGCCGCCTTCTTCCTGCAGGAGCAGGAGATGACGCGCTACGACGCGGTCAACTACATCGCCCACGGCATCGCCAAGAAGCCCGGCGCCTCCGAACAGCGCCCGGTCCGCGGCGCCACGGAAGACAGCCCGTCGTCGTCCTCGTCGGAGGAAAAGGCCAAGGCCGGGTCGACCGACGCGCTGGCCGCCTACTGCGTCGATCTCAACGAAAAGTCGCGCCACGGCAAGGTGGACCCGCTGATCGGGCGCACGGCCGAGGTCGAGCGCGCCATCCAGATCCTGTGCCGCCGCACCAAGAACAACCCGCTGCTGGTGGGCGAGGTCGATCTCGGTGAACATCTCGGGCATCAGGTCGCGTTTCTCGACGCCGACCCCATGTTCGCCGGTCAGCACGCCGCCCATCTCGACGCAGAGCCGCAGGATATCGTTGCCGAATGCCTCCGCGCGTTCGAGCTGCCCCTCCTCGTTCGCGTCGTAGAGGATCAGCGGATGGAGATTGCCGTCTCCCGCGTGGAAGACATTGGCGACGCCGAGGCCGTAGCGGTCGGACAGTGCCGCCATCCGCTCAAGCACTTCGGGCAGGCGGCGTCGGGGTATGGTGCCATCCATGCAATAATAATCGGGGGCGAGCCGACCGACCGCCGGGAAGGCGGCCTTGCGACCCGCCCAGAAGGCCAGCCGCTCGGCCTCGTCACGCGACGCCCGGATCGACGAGGCCTCATGGCCGGCGGCGATTTTCGCGACCTCCTCCGTCAGATGCCCGCATTCGGCCTCCGGGCCGTCGAGTTCGACGATCAGCAGAGCCTCGGCATCAAGCGGATAACCGACATTCACGAAGGCCTCGGCGGCGTGGATGGCGGGCCGGT
>CAKZJB010000035.1 GCA_936940865.1 uncultured Asticcacaulis sp.
CAGCTCGAACACGGCGGCCTCGCACGCCGGATGCGTCAGCCACAGATAGCTGGCCGGCAGGGCTTCCCCATTGATGGCGAACAACCGGCGCCCGCCGCCCGCGATCTCGTCGGCGACGGCGCGCAGGCGCTCGACCCGGGCCGCATCGGCGACGCCGCGCAGGCAGGCGACGCCCGTCGCCGCGTAGGCCATGTCCGGCGTCACGCCGCCAGGCATTGCGCGACCTCGTCCCCAAGGCCCGCGACCGCGAGGCGGACGGCCCTGGGGGTATCACGGGGCAGCAGCGACTCGACCGGACGAACACCGGTGAAGCCGCGCGCGCACTGCGTCATGCGCCGGATGCAGGTGTCTTCGGGCGCGACGCCGAGACGGAGCGCCCTGAGCCAGAAGGCAAACAGGGCGCGCCAGACATAACAGGCGTGCATGAAGGTGTTGGCGTCCAGCGGCCGCTCCGACCACGGCGACACGATATCGGCCCCGCCGTCCGCCAGCAGCCTCTGCCCAAGTTCGGCATGGTCGATCAGGATATGGACCGTCTCATGCAGCAGGGCATCGGCCAGCACGGCCGGCGTGGCGTCCGGAAGGTGGGCGTTGCGCAGCACGATGCGGCCGAGCGCCAGGCGCGTCGTCGACGACGTGGTGGTGGCGGTCCGCGGGTCACAGCGGCAGACGATGGTGGCGGCCAGCCGCAACACCGCTTCCGCCCAGACGTCGGAACAGCGCGCCAGCAGATCGAAGGCCAGGGCCACATTCCGCGCGGCCGTCTCCGCTCCGGCATCGTCGTAAGGCTCCGCCGTGCCGGGGATTTCATTGAGCGGCCGCCAGGCCGCCGGGCTCAGGGCATCGACGACCGGCCCGTCGAGAATCGATGCCGCCATAAGCCGGCCATCGCGCCGGTCCCCCAGAGCCGTCCAGCCCCGCCCGCGCTCCGCGTCGATCCAGTCGCTCATCAGGCCGATATCGTAGCCGCGGCCGCCCTGGCCCGCCCCGTGCAGCAGAGACCAGGTTTCCGGTGCCCGGTAAAGGCGGAGCTGCGCGGCGGCCGGCAAAGCATGAAAGGCCGCGCGCACCGGTGCGGCATCGGCCTTCGCCTCCCAGGCCCGCCACCACGCCCGCCATCGGGCGTGACGTTCGGCGTCGGCATGGGCCAGAAGCCCCTCGACAAAGCCCGGCACGGCATCGCCGCGCACGAAGGCTGCAATGGTGGCCGGACGCGGGTCCGCGCTCATGGCCGGAACCAGACGTCGAAGGTCCGCACCATTTCGGCGTGGACCGCCTGCCCCGCCGGCGTGAAGCGGGCGTGAGCCTCAAGCGTCGACATGGCGGCGCCGACCTCGTCCTTCAGCCGTGCGAAATAGCCGGCAAAGCGCTCGCGGTGCGGGCCTTCGCTGCCGCGGCGCGCCATCTCGCCGACATTCAGGAAGGCGTGCGCGCCCAGAAGGACGCCGCGCATCGGCCGGTCGTCGCTGCGCCAGGGGTGGCGGTAGATCGCCTCAAGGCCGTTATCGAGCAGGGGATGCACGGCCCACAGGGCATCCAGCTTGACGTGCGACATTTCATGGATCAGGCATTCGGCGACGATTTCCGGCATGGTTTCGGCGCGAATGGTCACCAGAATGGCGCCGGGGATGCTGGCCGACGACGCGCTGAAAATGCTGCCCGTGCCGGTCTCGATGGCGGCGACGCCCCGGACGAAGGCGGCGAGGTCGAGCAGAGAATCCGGCCAGACCCCCGACAGCAGCGACAGGGCGCCGAGCAGGCCGTTCCCCGCCACGGCCGGGTCGGCGTCGCGATACCCGCCTTCAGGAACCTTATGCAGCCGGCAGAGTTCCCGCACGCTCGAGGTCGGATAAAGCTCGATGCCCAGCGGCAGCCGGGTGCGTGATCGGAAGATCAGGTCCCCGTGGGCTTCGAACCGGGGGCCTTCGGCGTCGATGCGGATGCCGACCGTGCCCGCGCCGTCGAGCGCTTCCGCGAAGCCGAGCGGCCGCACCTCCTCATCTGCGGGCAAAACAGCCTGCCAGTGCCGTTCGCCGTCGATGCCGCCAAGGTGCGTCACCATGACCAGCGGCAGGGCCATCAGGCCGCGTTCCAGGGCGCCGGTGCTGCCCGCCTCCTCGGCCCGGCACAGCCAGGCGGCATAGTCGACCGATGTCATGATGTCGGTCAGCACGTCTTCCGGCTGGGCGGCCAGCCAGCCGGCGATGGCCTCGGCCTGGGCGATGGCGGTGGCGGCCACCAGCGGCCGCGCCGTGTCGATCAGCATCAGGGTGCGCGCCATGGCATGCATGGCCTGCCAGGCCTGGAAGGTGGCGACCGCCTGGGCGCCCCGGCCGTGGACGGCGACGCAAGGCGTGGGCAGATCGGACACGAAGCTTTCGGGGGGCGGCACGATCATGCGGTCAGGGCCTCCACGACCCGGCGGGCTTTGGACGGGATATGGCCGGCCAGCTTGGCGAAGGCCTGTTTCAGCTCGAACAGGCTGCCAGGCTCAAACGCCGTGTCGCCCTGCTCCAGCGCATTGGCCAGCGCCATCAGGTTGAGGTCGGCGATATCCTCGATGGACAGCCACTCGGGTTCGGCCGCGTCCCGCCGTCGCGCCATGAAGCCGTCCTCGCCGGCATATTTGTAGATCTCGTTGAAGCGCACGACGGAAAACAGCCAGGCCAGGCGCTCGGCCTCGGCGCCGATCAGGGCGCGCAACGCGTCTCGCTCCCATTCGGCATAGAGGCGCGCACGGAAGGTGCCGGTGCCGTATACGCTGTGGAACAGGCCCGCACGGATGACGGCGTCGCGGCACGTCCAGTCGGCAAGCAGCGAGGCGACACCGACCAGATGCGACAGCAGGCTTGCCCCGGAATGGGCCGTCCGGTGCGCGCCCCGGCCCTTCAATTCGGCCACGAAGAGGTCCGCGCCGTCGACGCCCGCCAGACCGGCCTCGGAGCGCTCGGGCCGGACCTCCGCCGTGCGTGCCTGCGCATCCGCCACCTGGTCGGCGTGCCAGAAACCGAGGACCAGCGAGAAGCGCTCGCCGTTCATGACGTCGTTGACCGCGTGCAGCGACCGGTCGCTGAGCGCGAAGGCGATGGCCAGGTTGTGCAGCGGCCGGGCGATCGCGGCGACGCAATCGGGCTCATGACCGGTCATCATGCAGAAATGGCCGCCGTCGGCGTCGTCAAACCCGTCGTCGCGCAGCGTGATCAGCAGGCGCAGATATTCGGTGCCGAGTATGGGATCGTCCGTATGGACGCCTATGCCGTGACCCGGCCGCATGCGGTGCGCGCACAGCGAGACATAGTGTCCGTCGAGCGGGATGCCGAAACGCTGCCCAAGCGCCCGCGCCAGATCTCCGCGTGCTGCCGGCGACAGCACGCCGTCGCCGCGCACCAGCGGACAGTCGTCGAGATTGTCGCAGCTGTCATGGCTGTAGAAATCGCGCTCCTGCCGCCACCAGGTGGCGTCGCCCATCAACCAGTCGAGCAATGCGCGGGCGTCTTCATCGGCGAAAAGGCGCTCGGCGATCAGGTGCGGATAGGGATGCTGGCCCAGCGTCCCGGCCGCGATGGCGTCCGGCGCGGCGGAGGCATGGTCGGCCAGTCTTTCAGGCATGAGTCTTTCAGGCATGAGTCTTTCAGGCATGAGGCTGTCAGGCATGAGGCTGTCAGGCATGGAGGGGCTCCCGCATTGTGAATTCCAGTTCAGGCGCCACGCGCGCCCAGATATGCGCGATCACGGCCTTGAGATCGGCGCAATAGACGCTGGCATTGGCGAAGCCGTTGGCGCGCGACCAGCGGCTGGCGATGTGGCCGCCGCCGCAGACCTGGGCCCACGGGCAGGCGCGGCAGGCCGGCGCCAGGTCGAGCGAGGCATCGAAAATGGCGCGCCACGGTTCGGTGGCGCGGATATCGTCCAGGGCGTCGGTGGCGAGGTTCAGCCCCGCGCCCATACGGCCGGTGATGCGGCAGACATCATGCGCCTCGATGGCGCCGTCGCTGGAGATGGTGGCGGCGCGCACCGGACCGTAGCCGATGCTTTCGACGCCGCTCGATGCCCCGACCAGGCCGGCAATGATAGCGTCGAACAGGCGGATACGTACGCCGGCCGCCGCATATGTCGTCCACCAGCGTTCGAACAGGCCGATGAAGAAGGGCGCGATGGCCGGCGGGGCATCGTCGGCAGTGGCGTCGGGAATGAGGACATCCAGCTCCTTCAGGCCCAGCTCCGCGACGAAATGATCGAGCAGGGCGTCCGGATCCCCGGAAGGATCGGCGACCGCCAGGATGCCCGGCTCCTGTCCGAAGGCGCGCAGGCGCTCCAGCGCCGCCACGGTCTTTGCATAGGTCGGGCGGCCGCGCAGGTCGAACCGCACGCGGTCATGCTGGTCCGCCGGGCCGTCGAGGCTGAGGGTCACCGCCACGCGGAAGCGGATGAACAGAAGCACCCGGTCCTCGTCGATCAGCAGGCCGTTCGTGGTGATGCACAGGCGGATATCGCAGCCGGTTTCCGCCGCCAGCGCTTCGGCGGCCAGGCCCAGGCTCAGGAACCGCCCCTTGCCGAACAGCAGCGGCTCACCGCCATGCAGTACCAGGGTGAAACGGTCGAGGCGATGGTCGAGGATGTGTTCGCGCAGCCGGACGATAAGCTGCGCGGCCACATCCTCTCCCATGCGCTTGGGCAACGCCATGACCGAGGGATCGCGGAACCAGTAGCAGTAGCTGCACGCCATGTTGCAGCGGGCGGCCAGTTTCACGACCAGGGCATCGATCGGCCTTTGGGCCTCGATCTCGGGCAGAACGGGACGGCGCGCCGGCAGGCCCGCGGCGCGCCCCTCGTCGGCGGGCGTGGCTCCAGGCATGACGCCGCCCCTACTTCTGGACCTTTTCGCTCAGGACCCGCTGGGCCATGCCGCGGATGCGGTCTTCCAGCTCAACAGGGTTGATGACCTGGGCGCCCAGGGAATTGTTGTCGCCGGTACGGTCGAAGATGCGTTCATAGCCGGGATTGGTGCGATCGAAATTCTGCACGGCGACGTCGCCGATGCGGCCCAGCACCTTGTTGAGCGCGTCGGACCGCGCCTGCAGATGGAGCTTCAGGCCGAACTTGTCCTGCAACTCCTTGACCTGGGCGTCGCTGAGCTTGCCGGCCGGAACCGAAAAGACCGATTGTACTTCCGGGGTGGACTTGGTGTCAGTCATCGTCGTGACCTTTGATTTGGGCGCAGACATCCCACCACGGCGCGGACGCACCGGACCCGTGCGCGCCCGCAGCGAAGACGGGCACGCCTTCGGTTCGAAGACGAACGAGCGCGATCTGTCGGTCCGGCCCCCAGGGCCGTACGGCAAGGATGGCTACGCGAATGAAAGAAATGAATTCGGGGACAAACCGGCATTAGCCAGCAGCGCGGGGCCGCATAGTCCTGCCGTGAACTGCAAAAACGACCACTTAACGCATGGGGCGCCGGACATGCCGCGCCAAGGTCGACCAACGTGCAGAATTTCTTGTAGATATTGACCTGCCGCCTTGTAACCGTAGCGCAACAAAACGACCCAGGCAAGAAAATTTTGCCCGCATTGCCGGAAAAATACCACTAATTGGTGAGTAAGCTAAACAAGGCCTTAACAAGGGATACGGCGAAAAGGAAACGCCATCGCGATATCGTGACATCCGGAAGCCAGGCCTCTTTAACCAAGGGGCGAGACACGAGATCGCCGCCAATGCGGCGAGCCATGCGGCGTTCGAGCTGAAAAAAAACGAATACCGACGGTCATTCTTTATGGCCGCTGGTATAAGACCTTGAAATGATTCCCTTCGGATTCTGGATTGCCTTGGTGATCTTATCCCTGCACACTCGATTCCCGCGACAGCAAAGAGTCGCCGTCCGGTTTCGGTTTTTGATCCGGCGCAATGATTTCCGCGGAAGGTATCTGCACACTTCCGCCCATCGCTCCGGGCCGGGAGCGTTTTAAGGAGTATCCGTGGCCGGTCTGAGTCGCGTCAAATTTCTGGTCATCGACGACAATGCCTACATGATCAACATTGTCGGCACGATCCTGCGCGGCTTCGGCGCCAAGAATATCGTCGAGGCGCGCGACGCCACCGAGGCCTTTCACCGCCTGAAGAACGATGCCATCGACATCGTCATCGTCGACTACATGATGCCGCTGCTCGACGGCATCGAGTTCGTCAAGCTGATCCGCACCTCGTCGGACAGCGGCAACCGCTACGTCCCCATCATCATGCTGACGGCGCACTCCGAGCGCTCCCGCGTCGAACAGGCGCGCGATGCGGGCGTGACCGAATTCTGCTGCAAGCCGGTCACCGCCCAGGAACTGTTCCGCAAGGTCGTGGCCGTCATCGACCATCCCCGCCCCTTCATCAAGACGGCCATGTATTTCGGCCCGGACCGCCGCCGCAAGATGGACAATACCTATGACGGCCCCGAACGCCGCCATGGCTGGAGCGAGGACCATCGTCCGCCGTCCGATTACAGCGGCCCGACCGGGTCGTCGGAAGACTGAGCGCGCCGCCACTCGCGCGAAGCCACGCCTGGATTGCTGCAGCCGCGCGATTGACTTCGCGGGAAAAAGGGCTGAACTAGCCGCAAAACAAAGCGCCGCACGACGGCGCCAGGTGAGGGAACGTCATGGACCAGCCGAGAATCTTCCGTCATCACGCGCTTGTTTGCGCGTCGATGTTAGCGCTATCAGTTTCTGCGGCCGCCCACGCCGCCGGTCCTGCCTATCTGGACACGAAACTGTCGCCAGAGGCGCGGGCCAAGGACATCGTGTCGCGCCTGACGCTTGAGGAAAAAGCCGCGCAGATGCAGGACAATGCGCCGGCCATCCCGCGTCTGGGCATCAGCCGCTACGGCTGGTGGAATGAAGTGCTGCACGGCGTCGCCCGCGCCGGCCACGCCACCGTCTTTCCGCAGGCCATCGGACTGGCGGCGACCTGGGATACGAAACTGATGGACGATGTCGGCAGCGTCATCGCCGTCGAAGGCCGCGCCAACCGAGACCTCGCGCTGGCGCGCGACGCATCCGGCACCGACCGCTATTTCGGCGTCAACTACTGGTCGCCCAATATCAACATTTTCCGCGATCCGCGCTGGGGCCGAGGCCAGGAGACGTACGGCGAAGACCCCTACCTGACCGGCCATATGGCGGTCGCCTTCATCCACGGCATCCAGGGAGACGACGACAGTTACTGGAAGGGCGCGGCCACGCCCAAGCATTTCGCCGTCCATTCGGGGCCCGAGCCCCTGCGCCACGGCTTCAATGTCGATCCCTCGCCCTTCGACCTGGAAGACACCTATCTGCCGGCCTTCCGTTCGGCCATCGTCGACGGCCACGCGCGCAGCCTGATGTGCGCCTATAACGCGGTCGACGGCGCGCCTGCCTGCGCCAATCCGCTGCTGGAAGGGCGCATCCGCCACGACTGGGGCTTCAAGGGCTTCATCGTCACCGACTGCGACTCGATCGACGACATGGTCACCGGCCACAAGTCCGAGCCCGACCACGCCCATGCCTCGGCGGCGGGCGTCAAGGCCGGCGCCGACCTCGATTGCGGCAGTTCCTACGCCGCCCTGCCCGAGGCCGTGGAGAAAGGCCTGATCCCCGAAGCCGATCTCGACAGGTCGCTAATCCGCCTGATGGCGGCGCGCATCCGCATGCAGACGCTCGACAACCGCACGGACAGCACGCCCGCATCCGAGATCAATTCGCCGCAGCACCGCGCCCTGGCGCTGAAGGCGGCGCGGGAAGCCATGGTCCTCCTGAAGAACGACAAGGGCCTGCTGCCGCTGCACGGCGTCCATCGCGTGGCCGTCATCGGCCCGAACGCGGCGAACCTGCAAAGCATCGAGGGCAACTATACGGGCGTGCCGGTCGATCCCACCCTGCCGCTGGATGCCCTCCGCCGGTATTTCGGCGAGGCGAACGTCGCGTATGCCGCGGGCGCCCCGCTGACCGCCGGCATGCGCATGCCGGTCCCGGAGACCTTCCTGCACCCGGCCGCCGACAGCAGCGACACCGGGCTCAAGGGCGAATACTACGCCAATCTCGATTTTTCGGGAACGCCGGCCGTCACGCGCACCGACCCGCTGATCAATTTCGACTTCTACCACACGGCCCCGGCCATCCCGGGCTTCAAGCCACTCGGTTTCTCCATCCGCTGGAGCGGCGTCGTCACCCCGCCCAAGCCCGGCACCTACCAGATCGGCTTCCGCATGACGACGCCGATGCCGAAGAAGGGCGCGCCCCTGCCCGACGTCAAGGTTTGGATCGACGACAAGCTGGTGCTCGACCCGGAAATCGCCGGCGTGACAGCCTCGCCCGTTCCGTGCGTCAGCGACAGCTGTCCGGCGCCCGGCCACCTGGTCGACGTGACATTTGCCGATACGCAACCCCACACGGTGCGCATCGACTATGTGCGCCGCCACGACGACCGCATCACCGCCTTCGAATGGATCGCGCCGCGACAGCCCCTGATCGACGGCGCAGTCAAGGCGGCGCAAGACTCGGACGCCGTCATCGCCTTTGTCGGCCTTTCGCCCGACCTCGAAGGCGAGGAGATGAAGGTCAACTTCCCGGGCTTTACCGGCGGCGACCGCACCAGCCTCAACCTGCCTCAGGCCCAGGTCGACATGCTGAAGGCCGTCAAGGCCACCGGCAAGCCGTTGATCGTCGTCTACCTGACCGGCGGACCGATCACCGATCCGTGGGTCGAACAGAATGCCGATGCGTTGCTGCAGGCCTGGTATCCGGGCGAAGCCGGCGGCACGGCCATCGCCGACGTTCTGACCGGCAAATATAATCCGTCGGGCCGGCTGCCCTACACCGTCTATGCCGACCTGAGCGAACTGCCGCCCTTCGAGGACTATTCGGTCGCCAACCGCACCTACCGCTATTTCAAGGGCAAGGTGCTGCATCCGTTCGGCTACGGCCTGAGCTACACCCGTTTCACCTACGGCACGCCCAAACTGAAAGCGTCCGTAAAGGCCGGCGCCGGCGTGCCCGTCAGCGTCGCGGTGACCAATGCCGGCAAGACCGACGGCGACGAGGTCGTGCAGCTCTATGTCACCAAGCCAAAAGGCTACCGCACCGCGTCGCACGTCCTGGCGGGCTTCCGGCGCGTCGCGCTCAAGGCCGGCGAGACGAAGACAGTGACGATGACGCTTGGCGCCAGAGACCTGTCTCAGCCGGACGAAAAGGGCGTACGCAAGGTGCTGCCGGGCCTGTATCGCATCTGGACCGGCGGCGGCCAGCCCGGCATGTCCGAAGGCCATTCCGCCACCCTGTCCGTGGCGGGCACCGTCACCTTGCCGGAATAGGATCATGGGAACAGCCATAGTCACCGCCGGCGGCAGCAATCTCGGCGCCGCCATCTCCCTGGGTCTGGCGGCCCAGGGCCACGACGTCGTCATCACCTGCCTGAACGATCCGGCCGAATACGGCGGCACGCTCGGGCGCATCGAGGCCCTGGGCCGCCGGGCCTGGGCGGTCAAAAGCGATGTCGGCGCCAAGGCCGATGTCGACCGGCTCTTTGCCTGGTTCGGCGACGCGATCGCCCCCGCTCCGGATATTCTGGTCAACAATGCCGGGGTGCAGACCTGGGCTTCGTTTCTCGATCTTGAAGAGGCCGACTGGGACCGGGTCATCCGCACCAATCTCAAGGGGACCTTCCTCAACACCCAGGCGGCGGCGAAGATGATGGTCGCCGCCAAACGTCCCGGCCGCATCGTCAATATCGGCTCGGGCTGCGGCCAGACGCCGTTTTTAAACCTGGTCGACTACACGGCGTCGAAGGGCGGCATCGAAATGCTGACCAAATCGGCGGCGGTCGAGCTTGGGCCCTATGGCATCGGGGTCAACTGCGTGGCGCCGGGCTCGATCGAGACCGAACGCACCAAGCTGGAAGCGCCCGACTATGCCCGCGACTGGTCGCGCATCACGCCCTTGCGCCGCATCGGCACGCTCGATGACGTCGCCAATGCCGTCTGTTTCCTGACGGACGAACGCTCGGGCTTCATCACCGGCCAGACCCTGACGGTCGATGGCGGGGTGTTCACCCAGACCAACTGGCCGCATGAGGGCTATTCTTAAAGCACCGACAACAGCCCGCCGTCGACATGGATGGTCTGGCCGTTGACGAAGTCCGAAGCCGGCGACGCCAGGAACACCGCGATGCCGTGCAGGTCTTCCAGCCGCCCCCAGCGCCCGGCGGGGGTGCGTTTCCTAAGCCAGGCGTCGAATTCCGGATCTTCGTAAAGCGCCTTGTTGAGCGGCGTCACGAAATAGCCGGGACCGATGGCGTTGACCTGGATGCCGTGCCTGGCCCAGTCGGCGCACATGCCCTTGGTCAGGTTGCGGATGGCGCCCTTGCTGGCCGTATAGGGCGCGATGGTCGGCCGTGCGGCTTCCGATTGCACCGAGGCGATGTTGATGATCTTGCCGCGCCCGCGTTTAATCATATGCCGCGCCACGGCCTGGCCGACATAGAAGACGCTGTCGACATTGGCCGCCATCAGGGCGCGCCAGTCCCCGGGTTCGAAATCCTCGAGCGGCTTGCGTTTCTGGATTCCGGCATTGTTGACCAGGATGTCGATGACGACGCCCGAGGCTTCGAACCCGTCGACGGCGGCGCGCACCGCCTCGACATCGGTGACGTCGAAGACGGAGGTCAGCACATCGGCGCCGTCCGCCCGCAACCGGCGTGCCGCGTCTTCGAGCGGCTCAGGCCTGCGTCCATTGAGAATGATGCGCGCGCCGGCATTCGCCAGTCCTTCGGCGATTGCCAGGCCGATCCCCTGCCCCGACCCCGTGATCAGCGCCGTCTTGCCGCTTAAGTCGAACATGGGGCCCTCCGTCATCAGAAATCCGCAGGCTTAACGGGGTTTGCTGCCGGGGGGAAGTCAGGGTTGCGAGGCGTACTGCGCGATATTGCCGGGCAGCACGATATCGTACGGCACCCATTCGTAAAGCTGGGCATAGCCGCCCTCAGCCATGGTCCTGGCGTTCAGCAGCGCCATATGCGCCATGGCGGCCGTGTCCTGGCGCATGGTGACGGCCAGGTCGCCCGATTTCACGCCGTCGAGCCCGTGCGACGTGCCGTCATTGCCGCCGACAAAGACCTTGCCGTTGGGGATGCCGTGCTTGTGCAGCGCCGTGACCGCGCCCAGCGCCATTTCGTCGCTGTTGGCGGCGATGGCGTCGATGCGGATGCCCTTGTCCAGCCACTGCGTTACCAGCTGTTCGGCGGTGTCGCGGCTCCAGTGCGCGCTTTCGGACGCCACCAGCGTCAGGCCGGGATGGGTCGCCAGGATTTCCTTGATGCCCTGGGTGCGGTCGTCGGTCGCGGCGTGGCCGTCCTCGCCGCGAATGACGGCAACATTGCCCTGGCCGTTGATGGCGCGGGCCAGCATGCGCATCTGCAGGCGGCCGGCGACGATGTCGTTGCAGGCGACGATCGATACCTTGCCGGTAAATTCCGCGCCCGGCGGCGGGGTGTTGACAAACACCAGCGGAATGCCCGCCTTGCGCACACGGTCGAGGGCGTGTTGCCCGGCAGCGTCATCGACCGTCAGCACCATGATGGCGTCGTATTTCTTCGCTACGGCCTCATCGATCTGGCGTTGCTGCGTGGCGCTGTCGCCGCCGGCCAGTTCCAGCGTCACCTCGACGCCATTGTCGGCCTGGTCCTCGCGCAGGACGGCGTCGCGGATACCGTCGATGAACTTTTCCGATCGCGACAGCGTGACGTAGATTCGCGTCGCCGCGTCGGCGCTGCCTGCGCTCAACGCTCCCATCAGTCCCGCGGCCGCAGCCAGGAGGACCAGCAACCCTAAATGCTTCATGTCCTGAACGCCCTGTTTATTATCGTTTGCAACATGATCCCTGAAATCGGTTTCAGAAACGTCAATAGCATTCGGTCTGCGGATTCATGGCGTTGTTTTTAAAGGGCTTTATAGTTTTCAATCAGAACCCGCGGCGGAAAGAACCGCTGTTATGCATCTTATTCGATGAAGGCCGGAATACACGGTCCTCACTAATGCTCTGAAACAGGGAGTTCACCATGCTATCGAAAATCCTGCGCGCTGCCCTCGCGGCGGCGGCACTGGTTGCGTGCGCCTTGCCCATCGCCTCTCATGCCCAGACCTGGGCCGGCGGCTCCGACGTCAGTTGGGTCGACCAGGAGGAATCCTCGGGCTACAAGTTCTACAACAGCTCGGGCACCCAGACCGATCCGTTCGTCCTGCTGAAAAACCTCGGCATCAACGCCATCCGACTGCGCGTCTGGGTCAATCCGTCGGGCGGCTGGAACAATGGCGCCGACACGCTGTACATGGCCAAGCGCGCCATCGCGCAGGGCCAGCGCGTCATGATCGACTTCCACTATTCCGACAGCTGGGCCGATCCCGGCAAGCAGACCATTCCCGCCGCCTGGACCGATCACAGCCTGGCGGCCCTGCAGTCCAAGGTCTATCAGCATACCTACGACATCCTGACCTATCTCAAGACCAATGGCGTCACCGTCACCTGGGTGCAGGTCGGCAACGAGATCAATTCGGGCCTGCTGTGGCCGACCGGGTCCACGTCCAACTTCTCCAACGTGGCGGCGCTGACCAACCAGGGCTATGCGGCGACCAAGGCGGTCTTTCCGTCGGCCCAGGTCATCATCCACCTGGCCAACGCCTATGACGATGCGACCTTCCGCTGGTTCTTCGACAACTTCAAGGCGGCCGGTGGCAAGTGGGACATCACCGGCATGTCGCATTATCCGTCGACGTCGAACTGGTCGACGCGCAACAGCCAGGCCGGCACCACCATGAACGACGTGGCGTCGCGCTATTCGAAACCCGTCATGATCGTCGAGGTCGGCATGGACTATTCGCAGCCCGCGACCGCCAAGAGCATGGTCGCCGACATCATCGCCCGCAACAAGGCGGTACCGTCGAGCCGCGGCGTCGGCGTCTTCTACTGGGAGCCCGAAGCCTATCCAAACTGGCAAGGCTACACCATGGGTGCGCTTACCAGCGCAGGCAAGTTTACGGCGGCCATGGATCCGTTCTAAATAGCACCCAACGACAAAAGGGAGCCGCCACGTCCATGATCCGACCGATCAAATCGATTGCCGCCGTCTGTCTTCTGACCGCCCTCGTCGCAGCCTGCGGCGGCGGCTCCCCTCCGTCTTCGCCATCCTCGTCCGCGCCGCCACAATCGCCGGCGCCCCAGAATTCCGCGTCGGCCGCCCCCGCGTCCGACGCGGCTGCCTCTGCGCCCGTCGCCGACGGCGACGTCCCGCCCCACGACGACTATTCCGATCAATATCCCGCGCCGGCCACGGCGGATGCCCAGGCGACCGACACCCAGGCCCAGCAGGACAATTATTACGGCCGGCCCGCGCCCCAGACGCAGAAGCAGGATGACCCGCAGGCCCAGTGGAAGGCCCGGCGCGACGGCAACAATGGGTAGACCGTAATCTTGCCGCGATCCGTCCAAGGCTGTATCGCATCGGTTTCGACCGAGATACCGGATAACGCGACATGCTGTCCCTGCCCAAGACACTCGAAGCCTTCTATCCCCGCCCGATGGCGGTGAACTTCCAGGAGCGCCTGCGCGGCGCGCTCGGCGGGGCCCTGGGCGTCGCCTTTACGGCCGCCACCAGCCTGTATCTTGGGTCGCTGCTGCACCTGTCGCCCTGGCTGGTCGCGCCCGTCGGCGCCAGCGCCGTCCTGGTCTATGCCGTGCCGTCCAGCCCGCTGGCCCAGCCCTGGTCGGTCGTCGGCGGCAATACCATCTCGGCCATCATGGGCCTGATCGCCTGCAACCTCGTGCCGGACCCGGTACTGGCCGCCAGCCTGGCGGTCGGCCTGGCCATCGCCGGCATGTTCGCTGGACGCTGCCTGCATCCGCCGGGCGGCGCCATGGCCCTGCTGGTCGTGCTGACCCATACCAAGGCCCCGGTCTTCGCCGCATTTCCGGCCTTCACCAATTCCATGCTGCTGGTCGGCTTCGGCCTGCTCTACAACAACCTGACGCGCCGTCCCTATCCCCATCATATCCTGGCCGCACCAAAACAGGCCTCGGGCCTGCTGCGCGTCAGCGAGACCGACTTCGCCGAGGCCCTGGCGCAGCACAACGAGGTCGTCGACATCGACTTCGAGGAACTGAGCCAGATCGTCCGCGCCAGCGAACTGATCGCCTATCGCCGCATGGCGGGTGCCATGACATGCGCCGACCTTATGACGGCGGACCCGATCACCGCTGCCTTCGGCACCCACCTGCGGGACGCCTGGCAGATCATGCAGCGCCACGACATCAAGGCGCTGCCCGTCGTCGATCGCGCCCGGCGCGTGCAGGGCCTGCTGACACACGACGACTTCCATCGCGAAGCCGCGAAGCTGGATCCGGCCGATCCTCAAGCGGGGCTGATGCGCCTGCTGGAGCCCGCGACGACGACGCACAGTGACAAGCCCGAAGCCGCCGGCCAGATCATGGATCTCGTCTTCGCCACCGTTGCCGCGTCCGAACCCGCCGAGCACCTGATGCAGAAATTCTTCCAGGGCGACCACCGCCACGTCGTCGTGCTTGACGAGCGGCAGAAGCTGGCCGGCATCGTCAGCGCCTCCGACGTCATGCGCACCCTGTTCCACCGCGCGGCGTAATAGCTGCGGTATTCCGTTTTTTTAGCTCAAGCGCCAGCCCGGGCGCGCGCAAACCTGCGCGTCGGCCAAGGGCACAAAAAGTCGCGCCCTTGCCAACAGCTCAATCGCTGCTGGAGCTCTTCCCAAAGAAAAACATCCGACACCTCTACTGCGAACAATACTTCCGGACACGGCTCCGGAAGCATATCCGCCACATTTGAGACTGAGACCACCCAATTTGTTACGGGGTCGAAGCGACCTTTCACAGCCGACGTACAGACGACTTAATGCCGCCGGGCTCGTTTTCCATGTTCCGGACAATCTCTTTGACCGGAATTGCCGCTTCATGACCAAAACCGCGCTTCTGACCGCCACGGCCCTGGGCACCGTTATGCTGGCCCTTTCACCGGCGGCCCAGGCCACGACCACCATCTCGACCGCCACGACCGACGCGCTCGCCACCAGCACAAGCGGCGACATCACGGTCGAATCGGCCGGCTCGATCACCCTGACCGGCGGCACGGCGATCACGGTCGACAGCGACAACGCCCTGTCGTTTTCGGGCACGGTCCAGATGTCCGGCTCCGACTCAGGCTCAACCGGCATCCTGATCACCGACGTCGCCAACCGGACTCAGACCCTGACCCTCGGCGGCACGATCACCGTGACGGACGACTACACGATCAGCGACACCACCAGCGCCGACGGCAGCACGGACGGCTATGTCGATGCGCCCTGGGCCGAAGGCACCGGCCGCTACGGCATCCTGTCCACGGGCGCCAATCCCTTCACCGGCAACGTCTCCATCACCTCGGCGCTCGACGTCGAGGGCAACGAATCCTACGGCATCCGTTTCCGGAATCCGGTCGCCGGAGACTTCTCCTACACCGGCTCGACAACGCTGATCGGCGATAATTCGACAGCGATCTCGCTGGAAGGCGGCGTTACGGGCAATATCCGCCTCGGCGGCTCGGCCAGCGTCACCGGCGAAAATTCCAGGGCCGTCTCGATCACCGGCGACATCGGTGGCAATCTGATCATCGACGGCACCTATACCGGCACGGCCTATTCGACGACCGCCAGCCTGTCGCAGAGTACCTATGAGAACCTGGTCCCCAGCCTCAACCTGCTCCAGTCCGGCCCCCTGGTGACCATCGCCGGCAACGTGTCGAACGGCGTGCTGTTCGGCGCCGCCTATACCGACACCGATTCCACCAATACCGACGAGGACGGCGACGGGCTGACCGACAGCAGCCAGACCACGGCCAGCCTGACGCAATACGGAACGGCGCCGGCCCTCGTCGTCGGCTCATCGACCGGCGACATCACCCTGGGCGGCCTGACCTACGCTTCGACCGCGCTTGATCCGCCGGCCTATAACTACGGCCTGATCGTGCGCGGCGGCATCTCAGCCCATGGCGTTCATCCCTACGTCACCAGCACCGCTGTCCAGCTGGGCGGCACGGGCTATACGACGACCATCGACAACGGCGTGCAGATCGCCGGCACGGTCAGTTCCAGCGCCTACGGCGCCAATACCACCGCCATGTCGCTGCAGGGCGGCTTCTCGACACCGCGCCTCGATATCGACGGCAGCGTCACCGCCTCGGTCACCGGCTACACGACCTCGACCACCACCGACGATGTCACGACCTACGCGACGACGCCCGGCACGGCGACCGCGATCGACATCGCCGCGGGCGCCAGCCTGCCCATCCTGACGGTCGGCGCCAACCATGGCATCTACGCCGCCGCCACCGGCTCGACCTCCAGCGCCACGGCCATCAAGGACAGCTCCGGGACCCTCACCGCGATCACCAACAACGGCATCATCAGCGCCGCGATCACCGCCACCGATTCCGACGCCGACGGCACCACCGACACGGTTACCGGCTCGGCCATCGCCATCGACGCCACCGCCAATACGACCGGCCTCAGCATCACCCAGGTCGACACGGGGCCCGACGACGACACGATCGCCACTCCCTATATCCTGGGCAAGATCCTTCTGGGCTCCGGCAACGACTCGATTTCACTTTCGGGCGGTTATGTCTATGGCGCCGTGGACTGGGGCACCGGGACGGGCAGCTTCAGCCTTTCGAACGCTGCGGCCTATCGCGGCCAGATGATATCGCAGGGCGACATCGCCATGGATATCGATGGCGAAAGCTCGGCAACCTTCCTGCTCGACAGCTCGGTCAAGCTAAGCACTCTGCACGTCGGCGACGGCAGCACCCTGGCGCTCGTCCTCGACACGGCCGCGCCGGCCACGCCGGTCTTCACGGCGTCGGGCGCGGTCACCTTCGACGACGGCGCCAAGCTGTACCTGTCGCCCAGCACCATCGTCACCGATCCCACGACCTTCACGGTGCTGAGGGCGTCGAGCATCAGCCTGGGCAATATGAGCACGTCGACGCTCGACGGCTATATCCCCTATCTCTACCACGCCGACCTTTCGACCGACACGTCCGACACGACCCTTTCGGTCGATTTCCGCCTGAAGACCCAGGCCGAAGGCGGCTATTCCGACAACGAATATACAGCGCTCAAGCCGGTCCTGGCGGCGATCGCCCAGGACTCGGGGGCGACCACGGCGCTCCTGTCGCAGACGACGCGCTCAGGCTTCAATTCGGTCTACGAGCAATACCTGCCCGACTTTTCGGGCGAAACCCTGCTGACCCTGTCCCAGGGCTCGCAGTCCCTCAACCGTTCGCTGGGCGACCTGACTCTCATACCGGACAATTCGAGCGGCCAGTACTGGCTGCAGGAATACGGCTACAGCACCACGCGGTCGTACGGCCAGACCAGCGGCTTCACGTCGACGGGCTTCAGCTTCGCCGGCGGCCGCGAAAAGATCCTGTCGGCCAACCAGATGGCCGGCGTCTACATGCAGATCACCGCATCGACGCCGCGCGACACCTTCGCCATCTCCAAGGAAAACCAGACGGCCAGCGACTATACGATGGGCGGCTACTGGCGGCTAAAGGGCGACGCCTTCAAGGCCTGGGCGCACGCCGGCGTGGGCTATGACCACTTCCACACCGTCCGCGAGGTGCTGAATTCCTACGTCACCCACGTATCGCGCGCCGACTGGAGCGGCTACTCGCTGAGCGCCGGCGGCGGCGTATCGTACCGCTATGACCTGTCGCCGGCCCTCACCATGACGCCGCAATGGCTGGTCGACTACTACCGCCTGGCAGAAGCCCACCACAGCGAAAGCGGCGGCGGCGACACTTTCGACCTCGACGTCGCCCGCCGCGACGGACATCTCCTCAGTTCCACCGCCATGGTCAATTTCGGCTACGCCAGGAGCTTCGTGAAGCCCGAGGTCTGGGTCGGCTACAAGCAGAACGTCTCGGCGACCATCGGCGATACGACGGCGAACTTCACCGGCGGCGATCCCTTCACGCTCACGGGCGGAAATATCAGGGGTGGCGGCCCGGTCGTGGGCCTGCGCCTGTCGGTCGACAACCCCTACAGCTATTTCGGCTTCGAGGCCGAATACGAGAAGATCCGCGACACCTCCAGCGCCTCGCTGTCCCTGCGCACGCGGTTCCAGTTTTAATACCAACGGTCATTCTTTATGGCCGTTGGTATAAGGGTATTGGCCACGGATTACATCCGTGGCCAAATTCTTTCTGTCAATACAACATCCTACCCCGGCGTGAACACATAGCCTTTGCCGCGCTCGGTGCGGATCAGGGTATAGGGCGCCTCGTCGTCGAGCTTGCGGCGCAAGCGGTTGATGAAGGAATCGATGCTGCGTGCGTCGTAGGCGCGCGCCTGCACCACCGTCAGGGCGTCAGCCAGTTCGTCGCGGCTGAAAACCCTGAACGGATGCTCGACGAAGTGCCGCAGCAGGCGGTATTCGACACCGTTGAGCCGCCGCTTCACGCCATCGGCGTCGACCAGCCGATGATGAACGTTATCGAGGCTCCACCGCGCCAGCAATCCTCCGGTCACCGACAGGCCCGTTCCTCCGCGCCGGCGCAGGATGGCGCGGGCGCGCGCCGCCAGTTCGCGCGTCACGAACGGCTTGGCCAGGTAGTCGTCGGCGCCCATTTCCAGGCTCAATATCCGGTCGGTAGTGTGTTCCGGCCCGAGCACGATCGTCGGGACCCCGGCATGATGGCGGCGGATATCGCCGCAGGTCGCCAGGTCGACCGGCCGGGTTTCGGGAAAATCGACGATGATCAGGTCCGGGTCGCGCAGGGGCGAGCGGAAGCGGAATTCGTCCGACCAGTCCGCCGCCTGACAGACAAAGCCGTGCCCCAGGACCACGGGCGTCGCCGCATTGCCCGGATCGGTCCGCAGGACCAGGGCAAAATGGACGGGATTCGGACCCCGCACTGCAGCAGGAACAGGTTTCAGCAAGGATCGCCCCCTGGCGGTTTCGAAATATGTGTTTCAGACTGCGCACATAAGCAGACCTTCCAGGCAATAGTTTGAAAATTATAGGCAAATTTATTTTGCGGGCGAAATGATATGGCATCGCGGACATATGCCGGAAGGTTCGCCTTTCCCGGTCTCCGCCGATTTTATTTTGCACACGCGAAACACTCGCCGTCACCTCGCCGCAAACACCAGGCATTGTTTAAACGGAAAAATAATGTGTATAATCGGAAACAATAATAACAATGAAATGTTTCTTGCGCGAAAATTTCAAATTGAAATAAGACGACAGCATGATGTCCATTCTATTTCACAACAAAAAGAAAGGACAATCTACAATTTAAAATGTTTTTTTATTACAACAGGTTTCTTTAGAAATTAACTTCACTGTCCTTATGGGTTTGACGCCGTCATATTTCCTTCACCTAAATTCGGACACTCGCCGGACAAAGGGTGTCGGCAAGGTGTGTGAGCGGAGATAATGCACAAGATGAAACCCAATATTCGAACGGGCCTCATGGCCACCACGACATTGTGGACCATGGCCGTGGGCGCGACGGCCCTGGTGGCCGCGACGGCCCTGACCGCCCTGACGCCGGCAGCGGCCGACGCCCAGGACTATACCTCCGGCGCGCTGATCGGCACGGTAACCGCGAACGGCGCGCCTGTCGCCGGCGCGCGCGTCACCGTGACCTCGAAGGCGCTGGGCCAAAGCCATGCGATGACGACCAACGCCCAGGGCTCCTTCTCGTCGACAGGCCTGCAGCCCGGCGATTACGAGATCACCGTCACGGCGGCCGGTTACGCCGACTACAAGACGACGGCGACCGTCGTCATCTCGCAGGAAATCCGTATCGACGCCGCCCTGCAATCGGCGGCAGCCACCGGGACCGTGATCGTCAAGGGGCATCGTGTCCGCCAGGATTTCACCCGCACGACGACCGGCCTGACCGTCGACCTCGATACGCTGGTGTCGCAGGAACCGATCGCGCGCAACCTGACGGCCGTCACCATGCTGGCGCCGACCGTCGTCATGGGCAATCCCGGCTTCGGCACCGGCGACCGCGCCGTGGCCTCGTTCGGCGGCGCATCGGTGGCTGAAAACGCCTACTATATCGACGGCCTCAACATCACCAATCCGGACACCTACATTTCCAGCGCCCGCGTGCCGTTCGACTTCTACAAGACGGTCGAGGTCAAGACCGGCGGCTTCCAGGCCGAATATGGGCGCGCCACCGGCGGCGTGGTCAACGCCACCACCAAGTCGGGCACCAACGACTTCATGCTCGGCATCCACGGCAACTACCAGCCGATGAACCTGCGCGCCGACCAGCTCGACACCAACGACTATGTCGGCAAGTTCTCGCGCGTGCAGAACAATTCCTTAAGCGTCGAAGCCGGCGGCCCGATCGTCAAGGACCGCCTGTTCTTCTACGGCCTGTACCAGGTCAACGACTACGAATCGCAGTCGGCCAACAAGACGACCGGCACCTATACCGACACGATCAACAAAGATCCGTTCCTTGGCCTCAAGCTCGACGGCTACATCACGCCGACCCAGCACCTGTCGCTGACCTGGTTCGACACCACCAACACCAACGAATCGAAGCTCTACAATTTCGACTCCGGCACCAATACGGTCGGAACTTCGGCCGGTTCGTCGAACGAGGAAATGGGCGGCCAGAACTGGGTCTTCAACTATAACGGCAAGGTCAATGACTGGTTCAGCGTGTCGGCCGCCGTCGGCGACATGAAGGACCGCGACAACATCCTGCCGTCCGACACCAGCTCATACTATGTCCGCACCTATGCGCTCGACGGCTCCTACACGGTTACATCGCCGCAGAAGTCGAGCGGCTACAGCATCGACGACATGGAGCGCAAGTTCTGGCGCGCCGACGGCGACCTCCGCTTCGACCTGTGGGGCCGCCACCACATCCGCTTCGGCATCGACCACGAAAAGAACTCGGAGCTGAAGACGACCAAGCTCAGCGGCACCGAACCCGTGCAGTACCGCATCCGCAACTACGACAGCAACGGCGACGGCACCGCCGACTATCAGCGCCTGCAGATCATCTACGAAAACCTGGGCGGCAATGTCAGCTCGGAAAACCAGGCCGTGTACCTGCAGGATTCCTGGGACCTGACGCCGACCCTTAACCTGCAGATCGGCGTGCGCGACGACCAGTTCAAACAGTTCAACCTGTCGGGCCAGAAGTACATGGACCTCAAGGGCAACGTCGCGCCGCGCCTGGGCTTCGCCTGGACCCCGGACAGCGATGGCAACTGGAAGATTTCGGGCTCGCTCGGCTCGAACTACATCCCGCCGGCCATGAACCTCGGCTTCCGCGGCAAGGACCTGTACTACAGCGAATATTTCGCCCCGTCGTCCGGCAACTTCTTCACCATCGACAGCGCGACCGGACTGCCGACCAATATCGGCTCGGCCATCCTGACCAAGACCGGCTACAGCACCGCCTGTCCGTCGTCGTCACTGGCCTCGGCCGCGGGCTTCAATTCCAGCAACGCCGCCGCCGGAACGCTGGCCTGCGTCGTCTACGGCAACGGCACCCAGGAAGGCGCGACCTCCAAGACCTCGATCGGCCTCAAGGCCACGCGGTCCGACGAGGCGCAGCTGGGCTTCAACTACCGCTTCAACGACCTGTGGAGCGGCGGGATCACCGCGACCTACCGCAACCTGAAGAACATTTCGGAAGATTCTGACTTCAACGACGCCATCATCAGCTATCTGTCGGCGCACGGCCTCGACTATTCGCAGTGGGTCGGCGGCTCCAGCTACTATGTCTGGAACGTCGGCGACCACGACGTCACCATCCGGCTGAAGAACGTCCTGCCGGGCGAAACCGAGGCCCGCGTCATCACCCTGACGGCGGACCAGCTCGGCCACTATCATGAGGCCAAGCGCGAATACAAGGCGCTGACCTTCGACTTCAAGCGCGCGTTCGACGGCAAGTGGGGCCTGCAGGGATCGTACGTGTGGTCGCGCCTGCACGGCAATTACAACGGCACGGTCACCGAATACGGCAACACGGTCCAGACCGATGCCGGCGCCACCTACGCCTGGGATTCGCCCGGCATGGAAAACTACGGTTCGGGCACCCTGCCCGGCAACCGCGACCATACGGTCAAGGTCTTCGGCTCCTACGCCCTGACCCCGTCGCTGCTGATCGGCGCCAACCTGCTGATCCAGTCGCCCGAGCGCTTCTCCTGCCTCGGCCTCAATCCCGACGACGACTATGCTTACGGCTATGGCGACGTCTCGCACTACTGCGACGGCAAGCCGGCGCAGATGGGTGAGGGCCTGGAATCGAGCTGGCTGCACACGATCGACGTGGCCCTGCGCTACACGGTGCCGACGCAATACGCCATGGGCGGCAAGCTGACCCTGCGGGCGGACATTTTCAACCTGTTCGACCAGCACGCCGTACTCACCCGCTATGTCACCTATGACGGCGACGAAATCGGCAAGATCGACAGCGAATACGGCAACGTCACCAACTACTCGACGCCGCGCTACGTGCGCGTCGGTTTCGACCTTACCTACTAACCGGGGTCCGTCCGGACCGCGTATTCTTCGTTCTCCGGGTTACGGCAGCTTCGGATGGAAAGCGGGGACGGTGTTGGCGCACCGTCCCCGCGTCTTTTTCCGCGGGGCTTCCATCCCGCCGCCCACGCGTTAGAATGGGCCATGTCACCTGCGCACGTTTCACACCCGGCCTCGGCGCTCCAGACGGCGGTCGCCCTGTCGCCTTTTGCCGGCGCGCGGCCCGATCCCCACCATCTCTTGTGGGCCGTCGACATCGACGGGCCCGTGGATTTCGACGCCCTGAGGCAGGCGCTTCACGCCACGGTGGCGCGCCATCCCGGCCTGTGCTCCGTGTTCCGCTGGCGGGACGCCCGGTTCGAGGTGCACGAAACGGCGGCGTCCCGGGTCATATTCGACAGAACCGATCTGCGCCCGGAGGCGGCCGATGCGGCCGCCTGCGCGTTCGGCGAACAGCCGTACGACCTGGAACACGGCCCGCTCCATCGCTTCCGGCTGCTGCGCACGGGCCCGGACCGGCACGTCCTCCTCTGCGCCTTCCATCACCTTGTCATCGACGGCACCTCGTGGCCGATCTTCGTCCGCGACCTGGCCACGGCCCTTGAGGGAAAGCCGCTGCCACCCCCGCCGGCACAGGCCGAAGCAGCCCGCGACTCGGCTGCCGCCCGCGCCTTCTGGCAGGACCACGTCCAGGGGCTCGGCAGCGTCTTCGAACTGCCGTCCGGGACCGGAGGCCCGCGCGACAGCGACGGCCGCCACCTGACGGCGCCCTTGCCGGCGTCCGTCTCCCAGGCGCTTCACGCCTCGGCCCGGGCGCTCGGGACATCGCCCTTCCGGATGGCCCTGGCGGTCTTTGCCGCCCTGCTGTCGCGCCTGGCCCGGCGCGGGGACATCGCCCTGGGAACGGTATTGGCAGGCCGTCCCCTGACCGGCGACGATGCGGTCGGCTTCCATGTGAACACGACCCTGCTGCGGGCGGAGGTGACCGAAACGACCACCCTGCGCGGCCTGTGCGCCGTCATGGGCGACACGCTGGACCAATGCGTGCGGCACCAGGGCTGGCCGATGCGCGAAGCGGCCCGGGCCTTCGGCCTGTCGCACGATCCGCGCGTCAACGCCTTCACCGAAGCCGCCTTCGTCAAAATGCCGCGCCGCCTGTCGCTGCGGGCCGCTGACCTGGCCTTGCGCGAACGCCGCATCTTTCTCGGCGGTACCGAGCGCGACCTGTGCGTCTATTTCCAGGAAACCGCCGGCGGCTTCGAGACGACGTGGTCCTGGCGGGCTTCGCGATTCGGCGCCGAAACGGTTGCGCGCTGGCAGGTCCTGTACGCACGGCTGCTCGAGCAGGCCCTGGCCGATCCCGATGCCCCTCTGGACCGGCTCGACCTCGTCGCCCCGGAAGAGCGCCGCCAGTTGCTGAACATCGGTAACGCGACCCGGCACGACTTTGCCGGCCGCGACGTCCTGCATCGCCTGGTGGAAGCGCAGGTAAGGCGCACGCCCGAGCGCATCTGCGTGATCTCACCCGGGCGGCAATGGACCTACCGCGAAATCAACGCCGCCGCCAACCGCCTGGCCGCGCAACTGGCGGCGCGCGGGATCGGCCGGGGCGGCATGGTGCCCCTGCTGATGGACCCTTCAGCCGAGATGCTGATCGCCGAACTGGCGGTCATGAAAACCGGCGCCGCCTTCGTTCCGCTCAGTCCCGACTGGCCGGCCGGCCGCATCGCCGAACTGCTGGCGCGCCTCGGCGGCGCACCGGTCCTCGCCGCCGGAACACCCCGGCACCTGCCGGGGGGCGCGGACGTCATCGACGTCGCGGCGGACACTGGCCGGAGCGATCCCGGCGACCCGCAAACCGTCACCAGTCTCGACGACGCCATCTATTGCATCTTCACCTCGGGATCGACGGGCACGCCGAAGGGCGCACTCAACCGGCACCGCGGCATCGTCAATCGCCTCCTTTCCATGACACGGCACCTGGGCCATCCCGAGGCGGACACGGTCCTGGCCACGGCTCCGGGCACGACCGACACCCTGACCTGGCAATATTTCTGGCCGCTGACCCATGGCGGCCGTGTCGTCACCGCGCCGCGCCGCGAGGTCGTCGTTCCCGAAGGCATCTGCCGCCTGATCGCGCGGCACGGCGTGACCTTCATCGACCTGGTGCCGTCGGTCTTCAAGCTCCTGACGAACCATCTCAGGGACACCGGCGCGGACATTCCGACCCTCCGCATGGTCCTGGTCGGCGGCGAGACCATGAACCCGCAGGACGTGCGCACCTTCCGCGCACTGCGGCCAGCGACCGAAGTCCTCAACACCTACGGTCCCACCGAGACCTCGATCGGCGTCCTGTGGCATCGCGTGACCGATCCGGTCGAAGACCCGATTCCACTCGGCCGCCCCTTCGACAATATCGTCGCCATCGTGCTGGACCGGCACGGAAACCTGGCGCCGCAGGGCCTCGCCGGGGAGCTGTGCGTCGGCGGCGACTGCATCGGCCTCGGTTACCTCGGCGATCCGGCCGCCACGCGGGACAGGTTCATCGCAAACCCGTTTCCCGAACTGCAATGCGATACCCTGTACCGCACGGGCGACCTGGCGCGCCTGCGTCCCGATGGCCTGATCGACTATCTCGGCCGCCTCGACGACCAGATCAAGATCCGCGGCCATCGTGTCGAGCCCGGCGAAATCGAAGCCGCGCTCCAGGCGCACCCCGCCGTCGAGCAGGCTGTCGTGACGGCGGCGCCCGGGACCTCCGTCCTGACCGCCTTTCTGGTCTTCCGCGACGGCCTGCCGGTCCCCTCCGCCGCGGAGCTGCGCCAGACCCTGTCGGCCCGCCTGCCGCGCCACATGGTGCCGCAGGCCTTTGTCGGCGTGCCGCACATTCCCGTGCGCCCCGGCGGCAAGATCGACCGGGCCGCGGTCGCCGCCCTCCCCGGACAGGCCTTGCGGGACCATAAACCGTTCGTGCCGCCGCAGGGAACGGACGAAGCCGCCGTCGCCGAAGTGTGGCGCGCCGTGCTTGGCATCGCGCGCATCGGCCGCGACGACAACTTCTTCCACGACCTGGGCGGCGATTCCCTGAAGGCGCTGATCTTCGTGATGCAGTGGGAAGAGCGGACCGGCCGGCGCACGGAGGTCAGCCGCCTCTTCGAGGCGCCCACCGTGGCAGCGTTCGCCGGCGCGCCCCCGCCGGACGTCCGGGGACTGCTCGACCGCCAGCGCGCGCACCTTTCCACCTGGCGCGAAGGCCGCGCCGAGCCCGGGGGCTTCCTGTTCGCCCGCAATGCCTCGGGTCCGCGCCCGCCGCTGTTCTGGTGCTGCCAGGGCTATGAGGAACTGGACCAGCTGGCGCGGCATCTCGATCCGCGGCAGCCGCTCACCGGCATGCGTTCCGGCCACCTGATCATGGACTATACCCCGGACGCCATCGCCGAGCTGGCCAATGCCTATGCCGCCGAAATCGACCGCCGGCAGCCAGAGGGCCCCATCATGCTGGGCGGCAATTGCCAGGGCGCGGTGATTGCCCATGGCGTCGCCGCCGCGCTGCGCCGGAGGGGCCGCCGGACAGGCCCGCTGATCCTGATGGAGGAGAGCGATTTCCGGCCTCACGACGGCCCGGTGGTGCTGCTTTACGGCCGCGACAGCCACCTCAATCCGTTCAGAAACGGCGCCGATCCGTCGCAGACCCTCCGGGACGCCTACCCCGCCGGCTTTTCCGTCTCCTTCATCCCCGGCCGGCACGGGCTGTTCTTCACGCCGGAAAACGTGCCGGGCCTGGCGGCGGCCATCGAGGCCGTCATGAGCCGGACCGTCAGCTGGCCGTGATGGTCGAAGACACCCTGGGCCGCTCGAAATAGACGCGCGACAGGCTGTAGGTGCTCCTTATCGCCAGCAACGACGTGAAAGGCGACGAAAAGGTATACCTGACGCGCACCACGACCATGTCCTCGTCGCTGCGCATCACCGCCGTGTCGATCGCCGCCGGCGACGGCGCGCCGGCGCTGAGGGCCGTATCGTTATAGGCCTTGCACCAGCGCACGACCTGGGCGCCGGCCGTATTGGTGTAGACGGCGCACGCCAGGACGCTGAGCGCACTGCTGTCGTAGGGAGAGACGATCACCGTATCGGCTGCGAAAATGTCCGACGCCGAACTGGTGCTCAGCGTCTCCGACTGCGCGATCAGGTCGGCCGTGGTGGCGGCGATCTGATTGACGCGGCGCTGGGCGCTCAACGCCTCGCACACCTCCACGACGCCGGCGAATATCAGGACCAGCACCGGCGCGACGAAGGCGAACTCGATGGCGGCGACGCCCCGGCGGTCATCGATCAGGCGGCGGGCAAAACGGCGCATCACGAATAGGGCTCGTTCTTGAACACGGCCGATGCGCCCAGCAAGGTGTCGCCGTTCGACAGGCGGACATTGGCGTAGCCATAAGGGTTGAGGAACGGCGTCCACGGCAGGTAGGCGCGCAGCACCACGATATCGCCGGCATTGCCCATGTCGAAGGTGGACGAGGAATTGAGAACGCCCTTGGTGACCGGCAGGCTGGTGTCGGCGTTGGCAAAGCTCGACGCCACCGAGACGGAAACGTAAAGGTTGCCGTTGCAGTCGTAGAGATCGTCGATGCCCGCGCAAATCCTGGCCTTGATGGCGGACAGCGTAAGGCTTTCGCCCTGGGCCTGGCCGGTGCGGATCAGGCGGGCGGCATCGCGCACCGACTTTTCCAGAGCCGCCTGGGTGAAGTACATCAGGGCCGTGCCGAGGATCGCGCCGACCAGGGCGAAGAAGACCGTCGCCAGCAGCGCGAATTCGACCGCCACGCCGCCACGGCGGTCGCCGGCCCATGCCGACAGGCGATTGAAACGTCCCTTCATCACTGCACCAGCCGGATCATGTTTTCGTACTTCTCGAACAGCGAAGTCATGCTGGCGGTGATCGTGCTCGACGACGAGGCTTCCATGTAGAGCGAGGAATTGGTGGCGCACTGTTCCAGGGCGACGGGCAGGTATTGTTGCCGCGTGGTCGACGCGCTCGTTCCCGCCTTGATCGTCCCGCTCCAGGTGGATGGCATGGTGGAGCCCAGCGTGCCGTTATAACCCCAGTCGAGCGGCACGGGCAGGTAGGTGGTGTACAGCACCGACACGGTAACGCCCTTGTCTTTCAGGTAGTCGCACCAGGACGGATTGAGCGGCGCGACATTGCTGGCGACGGAGGCCATCGGATATCCGATACACAGGCTGCCGTACCATTTCGTACAGGCGGACGATTTGGAGCTGGTCCGCGTCACCCATGAACGGGCCGACTGTACGCCGTCGGTGACCATCATGACGAACTTCTTGGGCGTCACGGCGGTCTTGCCGTCGCCGCTGGTGCCGGCCAGGGACGCCATGGCTTTCAGGGACGTGTCGAAATAGGTGCCGTCCACCGAAGTCGAGGTCGTGCTCGACAGGGCCGACACCGCCGACGCGGTGGTGAAGGTCGGCGCCAGGATCTGGGTGGCCGTGGTGTTGAGGAAATAGACGCCGACCTTGATGCGCCTGTGGCTGGGGTCGACGGCGTCGATGGCGCTGATCACGCCCTTGGCGGCATTGATCAGGACCGCGTTGCGCAAGGCGATGCCGGCCGCGGACGCGTAGGCATTGTTGTTTGAATAGTAGACGCCGTTTACCGTGTGGGCGTCCCCCGTATGGCAGCCGAATTCGCAGCTGATATTGCTGCGCATCGTCGCCTGGCCGGTCGTGTCGGCCGCCAGGTCTTCGGACGCCGACGTGTCGAGCAGCAGATAGACGTTCAGGTAATAGGTTCCGGGCCCGAGCGCCTCGCTGGTCGCCGAGATGGGAATCGTGTCCGTGCCGAACAGGTGCATGAAGACCGTGTCGACCGAACCCGAGGCGCTGGCGCTGATCGTATAGCTGGTCCGGTCGATGGCGATCGTGCCCAGCGTATAGGCGGAAGATTCTTCCTGGTCGACCAGCCAGGTCCTGACATTGGCGGACAACTGCGAGTCGGACAGGGAATTGTAGTCCTTGACGCTGGCCAGCATGGCGGCGTCGATATCCTGCTGCAGACGATCGCGGGCGTTGAAGGCGCGAATATAGTCGATGCCGATCCCCACGCTCATGACCAGCGGCACCAGCAGAAGAGCAAAGGCAATGCCGATATTGCCGTCGACACGCCGCAAGGTGCCGTACAGCTTTTGCGCGAGCCGCCAGGTCGCCCCGGCTTCACGCCTTCGTCCCGGCTCCCGGCGGCCGTTTTGGTCGTGACGTCGCATAGGCACGCTATTACGTATGTTATAAATAAAAACGCTTTCGTTATTTCAAATGCTGAGATTCGCGCGGCCGCGCACTAAAAAAACGCAGACATAATTCCTGGTGACGCCATGAAATCGATTACGCGGCGAGATTGTATCCATTTGAAAAAATCCTGTGCGCCGGCGAAGACGCGACAACAACTCAATCATTGGACGCACCCATTCATCTGACATGAGAGTATCGCCGGGACGGGCGCAATCATCCGCTGAGGCGGAACGAGGCTTCGATACGGGCGGCGAAGACATTCCGCCCGCAATGGTACGCCCCGTCCCGTCCCTTCGTAAATCGCGGACGGTCTATGCGCGCTCTTCGAATACGGCCACACTTTTCACGATGCCGTATTGCGCGGCGAAGGCGTCCGGATCGAAGCCGCTTTGCGCCTGGTGCGCCCCCAGCGCCTTGCCCGCCGCCACGACGCTTTCGGCATCCCGCCACTTTGCAATGGTGATGATGTTGACCGATCCCGGCCCCGACACCTTTTCCAGCCACTGGTCGCCCATGTAGCCCGGCTGGGTGCGGACCAGGTCCTGGGCAATGCGCGACTGGGCGAGGAATTCGTCGCGCGCCGCGTCCGGCATGGCGTAGGTCGCAATTCTGTACAACATGATGGCCTCTTGCTAATTGTTGGCAACGCCAACGATATTGAAACCGTCGGCAGAGTCAATGAATTTTGTTGGTAGAGCCAACATTTTATGCGAAGGTGCCCCATGGATATTACGAAAAACGCCGAAAAAGCCCCCGTTCTGAAGACCCTGCCGTCGCGTCTGCTCGGTCAGACGGCGGCCCTGGTGGGGCGGGTGGCCGGGGACGCCCTGGCCGACGCCGGTTCGCACCGCTACGCCTTCGCCGTGCTGGCGACGCTCGACGCCTTCGGTCCCCTCTCCCAGGCCGAACTGTGCCGCCGCACCGATCTCGACCGCAGCGACATGAACGGCACGGTCAATGCGCTGGAGGCCGAAGGCTCGGTGACGCGGCGGCCCGACCCGGCCGACCGGCGGCAGAATATCGTCGCCCTGACCGAGGCCGGCCGGACGCGTTTCGACGATCTCGAGCGGCGCCTTTCGGCCGCGCAGGACAAGGCGCTGGCGCCGCTTTCCGGTGACGAGCGGGCCCTGCTGGTCCAGTTCCTCCAGCGCCTTCACGATCACCTGTCGCCGGGCTGATTTCGGAAACGCCCTGTCAGAAAAAGAAACGGCGGCCACAGGGGCCGCCGTTTCGCACGCACGCAGACGTTCGGTTTAGTACTTCAACCGGATGCCGACCTGGATGCGGCGGTCGTTCTTGTACCAGGCATAGGGCACGATCACCGCAGCCGCGTTCGGCGTGCTGGGCGAGTCGCCGAACACCTGCTGCATCAGCACGGTGTCGCTGCCCAATATGTTGCTGCCCGACAGGTTCAGCTCCACATGGTCGTTGACCTTGTAGCGGATCGAGCCGTCGAGCGTCCCCATCGCCTTCTCCCACACCGGCAGGCCGACGCAGCAGTCGAGCGCCGTGACGAGATAGGTCGAGCGCCAGTTATAGGCCAGGCGCGCCCCCCAGTTGCCTTTTTCGTACATGGCGACGACGTTGTAGGCGTCCTTCGACAGGCCTTCCAGCGCATGCGGATTGATCGAGTCCGTCTCTCCGTTGCCGCTGGTGCTGGTGGTGCCGCTGCCCGAATTGGTCGTCAGGTTGCTGTTCGACACGCCCTTGTTGACGATATGCGTATAGTTGGCCTGGACGCCCAGCCCCGACCAGAGGCCCGGCAGGAAGTCGAAATAGCGCTGATAGGCCACTTCGAAGCCGTGGATGGCGGCGCCGTCGAGATTGACGGGCCCTGTCACCTTCACCGATTCCGTCACGCCGTTATTGGTGAAGGTGCGGTAATAGCTGCCGTTCTGGATGTAGTCGTAGAACTTCTTGTAGAACAGGTCGAAGCTGAACGATCCCACGGAGGCGAAGTAGTTTTCGAGCGACAGGTCGAACTGGTCGGCCGTCGTCGACTTGAGGTACGGGTTGCCGGCCTGGGCCGTGTAGACGAAGTTGTAGCCCGTGACATTGCCCGAAGAGTCGTAGGTGACGTAGGTCGAGGTGTTCGTCGTGTTGATGGTCGGCGCCGAGATGCTGACATAGTTCTTCAGCAGGCCGATGTCGGGCCGCGACATGGCGCGCGAGGCGGCGAAGCGCAGGAACCACTGGTCCGTCAGGCCGAACTTCACGTTGAAGCTGGGCAGGACGTTGATGTGGACTTTATGCGTCGTGTCGGTCGCCGAGGCGCCGTTGCTGAAGTCCGTCACCGCGCTGGTCAGCCAGCAACTGATGTTTGTGACGTTTGAGCCCGTCAACGGATCGGAGCACGAAGAGCTGGAATAGCTGTTGACCCATGACGAGGTCGGATAGGAAATGCCGCCCGACGAGACATCCTCGGTCTGCACCCAGCGGACGCCGGCATTGCCCTGGACGGTGATGCCATTGAAGATCGTCTTGTCCCTGCCGCCGAATTTCAGCATGAGGTAGCCCGCCAGCGTCTTTTCGCTGATGCCCATGATTTCGGACTGGGTGTAGCAGCCGTCGACGACGTTCGTGCGCTCGCACAGCGGCGTCCAGCTGCCGACGCCGAGGGCATTCTTGCTGAGCGCGGCAGCCAAAGCCTGCTGGTCTTCCAGGACGCTCATCTTCATGAAGACGTAGTCGGTCTGGTTGGTCTTGCCGCCGCCATAGAAGCTGTTGCCGATGGATGCGACCTCGTACAGGCCCTGGTCGTAGCCGCCGAAGCAGCCATTGGCCGTCTTGGTGATGTTGTAATATTCGCTCTGGTTACCCGAACATGCGGTCAGAGAATTGGTGTAGCCGCTGGTCCACGTATTGGCGACATTGGCCCAGTTATAGGCCGACCAGCGTACGGTCTGCTCGCGGTCGGAATAGCGCACGCCGGCCTTCAGCGTATCGAGCCAGGAGCCGTCGCCGAAACTGTATTGCACATCGAACCGTGACGACAGCTCATGGCCATCGCTGTCTTCCATGTGGTCCATGACGTCGTAGTAGGAATAGTTGGACGGGTTGGTATAGCCGCCGGAATCCAGGTTGACATTGGTCGGCGACGAAAGGGTCAGGACCGGGTACTTGCCCGTCAGGTCCAGGCCCATGTCGGCATAGGTCGCCAGGCTGACCGAGATGTCGTAGTTCTTGACCTTGGACTCGACGTACTGGACGTCGAAATTGGTCTTCCAGTGCGCGTCGGGATCCCATTTGAAATTGAACGACAGGTCGCGCGTGAATTCCTGATTGTGGTTGTAGCGCGTCGTCGTCGTCAGGTTCGCACCCTGCTGGTTGGGCGAGCAGCCGGCCCACGAGTAACAGGCGTTGACGAATTGCGTGCCCGAACTGTTCTGCGCGATCTCGGCCGACGCCGAGTTGTCGGAACCCCACCAGCCGATCGGCGCCACCAGGGTGCCGGTCGCCAGCAGGCCGTTCGAACCAAAGGTCAGGCTGGTGCCATCGGCCGCTTCCACGATCGAGGACGAGGACAGGGGATTGTAGACCGACGTGCCGTACAGGCTGAAGGCCGAGGCCGAAACCGTGCGTTCGTGCCACTGGTTGTCGTAGTGGGTATCGTTGTATTGCAGCGTGGCCAGCATGGTGTGGTCGTGGTTCTGCCACTGGGCCGCCAGGGCCATGCCGTGCCGCTTGCGATCGTAGGTGTTGTCCGAATCGGTGACCGACGACGGAATATAGGCCCAGTTCGACGTGCCGAACTGCGAGCCGGAGCATGAGGTCGGGTCGGTCGAACTGACGCTGTTGCAGAAGGTGCCCATGCGGCCGAACTGGATGCCGTTGGTTTCGGTCTCGACATGCGAATAGGCATAATTGGCCATAAGGCCGAATTCGCCGAGCGGCGTATCCCAGCGGTTGGAATAGAGGCCCGAAATGTCCGGCGTCGTCTTGTTCGACACGTCGCCATAGGACAGGTCGGCCGACACGGCCATGATCTGGCTCTTGGAATCGAACGGCAGGCGCGTGCGCAGGTTGATCGTGCCGGCGATGCCGCCTTCGATCAGGTCCGCCGTCTGGTTCTTGTAGGTATCGACGCCGCCCATCAGTTCCGGCGAAACGTCGCCCCACGACAGGCCCCGCGACGAGTTGGCGGTGAAGGTGTCGCGGCCGTTGAATTCCGAGCGGACCTGAGTCAGGCCGCGCACCAGCACGCCCGACGGCTCGGCCGAAAAGTGAGCGGTATCACCGGTGGCCGCGAAACGCGATACGGTGACGCCGGCCACGCGCTGCAGCGCCTCGGCGACCGATTTGTCGGGGAAGGCGCCGATATCGGTGGCGGTGATCGAATCGACGACCGTGTCCGCGTCCTTCTTGATGGCCTGCGCGGTCTTCAGCGACTTGCGAACGCCGACGACGACCACTTCCTTGTCGCTCTTGTCCTTGGCCGTCGTGTCCGCCGTCTGCGCCCATACCGGCGCTGCGGCGCCGAGCGCCAGCGCCGTCAGCGCCGCCAGCGACACGCCCGTCCCAAGCCGCCGCTCTCCCATCCGGGCCTTGTTCTCTGCTTTAAGCATTTTGTCTCCGATAGTGTTTTTCACACCCGGAATGCTTTGCTACAGAGATGAAATAGTTCATTTTGCAGCTTTATATTCCGAATGCTTGCTTTCAAGGCGACACAATCGACAGTCTGGAAAAGCCCAATACGGCATCCGCCCCACGCCCGGCCCTGTCGGCCGGACGCAGGTTCTCGTACCACAGGCTGACAATGCCTGTTTTTTTAAGGCGTTTCTCCACGACTATTAATTATATCGTCTTTATTTATATATCGGAGCCAATTTTGGCCGCCAGTCGCATTTCAAGTATAACTGCGTTTCTCGGATGGCCGTATCAATAAAATCACCCATTTTTACGGATAAGAATGGCATTTGCCACAATATCGAAACACTGTGGCAAGCTTGACGATCCTGACACTATGTTTCAGCCCTTCCCCGGCCATCGAAAGACCACGACCTGGCCCACGGCCGTCACGGCGGCGAGTCTGCGGCCGTCGAAGGCGGGCGTCGCGACGAAGGCGCCCAGGGCCTTGACCCGTTCGACACCCGCCTGCACCTGGGCCCGGGGCGCGAACAGAAGCCCGCTGCGCAAATGCCCCTCCGTGTCGACAATATCGTCGGCATCGGCACGGCCTTCAGGCGATTGCCAGGTCCACAGCCGGCGTCCGGTGCGGGCATCGAGCGCCTGGAGACGCCCGTCCATGGCGGCGGCGAAGACGACCCGGCCCGCAAGGACCGGCGAGGCATAGGTCCAGACACGCATGTTGACGGCGAAGCGTTCGCGGCCGGTCGCCCGATCGAGCGCCACGAATTTCGCCGTGTCCGACGTCGCCGCATAGAGGGTGTCTTCATCGGCCGCCGCCGTGGTTACCACCCAGCTGCCGCGCGCGTCGTACCGCCAGCGCATGGCTCCCGTCGCCGCATCGAAGGCATAGAGGAAACCGTCGCGCGCACCGGCATAGACGGTATCGCCCCTGACGCGTGGGGCGGAGACGATCCCCTGCAATATGCCGGTCTTCGGATCGGTGCCGCCCTGGAAGGACCACGCAAGGTTTCCGCTTGCCGCATCGAGCGCGAGCAGTTGCGTATCCCAGGTGCCGACAAATATCCTGCCATCGGCGAAAGCCGGCGCGGAATGGATGGAGATACCCGCGTCATATCGCCATTGTATCCGCCCGGTCGCGGCGTCGAGCGCGTAGACATGGCCGTCGCTGCTGCCGAAGACCACGCGTCCGCCGGCGATCAACGGCGCCGACAGCCAGAAATCCCACGGATCGGGCACCGCCCCCAGCGCCGGATCCTGCCCGTAGCCCCCGACCACGCCGAAGCGGCGCTCTCCCCCGGTGGCGAAGCGCCAAAGCAAGCGGCCGTCCTGGACATCGAGCGCCTGCACAAGGCCGTCGCGGCTGAAGACCACGACGCGGCCGTCCGCCACGGCCGGTGTCGCACCAATGCCGCCTTCGCAGTGATAGAGCCACGATAATCGCCCCGTCGCGACATCGAAGACATGGAGATTACCGTCCTCGGCGGCGACGAACAGGCGCCCATCCGCAATCACCGGCGAGGCGTCGACCGGCGCATGCAATTGCCGCGTCCAGGCCAGCCGCGGCGGAAGGCCTTCACCGGCATGGGCAGGCATGACACACAGGAACGACAGACAGACAAGGGTAAGAATCTTCATCACGGCCTCCGGAAATGAGGCCACCCTTGACCGCGCCGCGCCGGCGACGCCAGTGAAGAGGCCTGAAGAAAGCTTAAGCCGGCGGAACCGGTCTTCGGGTCGCCGCGACAATCGCCTGAAAACGCGGCTCGCCGCGCACGGCGTCATAGGCCGGATCGACCGCCGACCACAGCAACGGAATCTGGTGCGCCGCCCAGGCCTTTTCCAGAAGATCGAGCGCTTCGGCCTTGCGCCCGGCCGCCAGGGCATAGCGCGCCCACGACAATGGCGGCGCGTACTGCCCGAGCTCGGCGGTGATCCCGCGGTCGAGCAGCCAGCCATTGACCGCCGGCAGTCCACCCGCCGCATAGGCCCTGCGTGCGGTGTCGATGTCCGCGCCGGGAATCTTTGCGTCGCGCATCAGCCACAGCACGCTGGCGAAGGCTTCGTCGCCATGGCCCGTCCGCGCCAGGACGCGCGACGCCGAGATGTGGTAGGCGCGATCGCCGGCCCCGGCCTGCCTCAGACGCCGGATTTCCTCGAGCGCCAGGTCGTCACGGCGCTGCATCTGGTACGCCCAGACGACCGACGGGACAGAGTAGTTGAGCGGGTCTATCCGGCGGGCCTCGGCGATCTCGGCCGCCGCTGCGTCGAACCGCGACCGCGCCAGCAGCAGGCCGGAATAGCGCAGCCGTACGGCGTCGTCATCGGGCCGGAGCACAACGGCGCGACGGAAGTCCGTGTCCGCGCCGGAAAAATCGTGACGGCACAGGAAGCGCGCATCGCCGCGCAGCATGAAGGCGCGGCCGTCACCGGAATCGATCGAAATGGCGCGGTCGAGCAGGCCCAGCACCTCGGCGCAATTGGCGGGCTCTGCGATGGCGTCGCCCATCAGCCGCATCTTGGCGTCGGCCAGGTCGCTGAAGGCCCGGCCGCTGCCGCGCTCCGCCAAAGGCCTGAGGCCGGTAATGGCGGCTTTCAGGCCGGCTTCACCGCCCGTCGCAATTTCCGCTTCCGCCGAGGTCAAAGCCTTGTCCGGCGACGGGGGGCGCAACAGGAACCCGGCGCCCACACACGCAAGAACAGCAACAGCGGCCGCCGCTGGCCACCATGGCCGAACGCGCCGGACAGGCCCCGCCTCGGCCAACAGTTGATAGCCTGCGCCCGGGACCGTGCGGATATAGGCTGGCACGCGGCTGTCGTCACCCAGCGCCTTGCGCAGGCGGCTGATGGCGACCGCCACACTGTCGTCGCCGACCGTGCGCCCGGCCCAGACCTGCGACAACAGCGTATCGCGATCCACAACGGCGCCCTGTCGCGCGATCAGCAGCAGCAGGACGTGGACCAGCCGCCTTTCCAGTTCGACCGTCTCGCCGCCACGCGTCAACCTGTTGGTCCTGGCGCACAGGGTCCAGTCGCCGACGCGATAGGTTCGGGCATCGGATCGCAAGGAAGAAGCCAACTCGGACATCATGCCGTTTTCCGGGAAGCGGCCCGATCCGTCAACGGTCCGGCGTGCGCTTTCCGTCGAATGTCACGCCGCGCCGGGCCAGGGCCTCTCGCAGCAGCATCTCAAGTTGGGCGTTGGTCGAGCGCAATTCGGCCGCGGCCAGGCGCTCGACCGCGGCGAGGACTTCGGGCTGGACCCGAAGCGGATAGGCGCGTTTGCCGGGCGAGGCCATCAGCCGTAGAGCGTGCCCGTATTGACTACGGGCTGCGCTTCGCGGTCGCCGCACAGGACCACGAGCAGGTTGGATACCATGGCGGCCTTGCGTTCCTCGTCGAGTTCGACGACACCGCGCGCCGCCAGTTGCTCCAGCGCCTGTTCGACCATGCCGACGGCGCCGGCGACGATCTTCTGGCGGGCGGCGATGACGGCCTCGGCCTGCTGGCGCTTCAGCATCGAGCCGGCGATTTCCGGGGCATAGGCCAGATGCATCAGGTGCGCCTCATCGATCGCGACGCCAGCCACGGCGACGCGCGCCGAGAGGTCGCTTTTCAGCCGCTCGCCGACGATTTCCGCGTCATCGCGCAAAGTCGGCTGGCCGTCGTCGGCATGGTCGTAGGCGTATTGCCGCGCCGTTTCGCGCAAGGCGGTCTCGATCTGGATGTTGACGAAGGCGGTGAAATCGTCGACGTCGAACAGGGCCTGGGCGGTGTTCGACACCCGCCAGACGATGTTGGCCGCGATCTCGATCGGATTGCCGCGCTGGTCGTTGACCTTCAGGGTTTCACTGGTGACGTTGCGCACCCGCAAGGACACCTTGCGGCGCCCGTACCAGAACGGCATCCAGCGCAGGCCGGTCGTGCGGTCTGTGCCCTTGTAGTTGCCGAACAGGGTGATGGCATAGGCCTGGTTGGGCTGGACGGCGTAAAGCCCGACCGCGATCAGCAGCGCAACCAGGAAAAGAAGAATCAGGCCGATAATGCCCACGCGTCCGAAGGCGATCGGACAGGCGATGGCCGCCGCCGCGAAGATCAGGACCATCAGCAGCCAGAAGCCGCCGCCCGATCCCGCGCCTGGAATTTCCTCGGTCCTGTTGATGGCCTTGTCGTTCATGTCAGTCCCCGCCTCCGTGAAACATGCCGGATTGGCATATCAAAGTGATATCACCTTTGGATACGGATTTCAAGAAGGGGCCGACACGCGGCGATTCCGGAGGTCACCCCATCGCCGTCAATTCGACGCCCGGCGCCGGGCGTGGCGGCGCGGCGCTCAACTCGAACTGCACGCGCTTGGTCCGATAGTCGATCGCGACGCGGGCGAACTGACGCAGATAGTCCATGCCGATCAGCAGGGCCGGCCGGATGGCCAGCCGCCAGGTCTGGAAGTCCGGCACGTCGGAAATGGCCAGCATGCCGTGGGTGAAGGCGATCCCCTGCAGGCGGATGCGGTCGACGGGAATGACGTCCGCCTTGATCTCGCCGCCCGTAACGCCGGTCAGCACCATGGCTCCGGCCTCGACTAGAAACTTGTTGCGCTGCCTGAGCGCCTTGAGCAGCGAGACATTACCCACCGAAACCTCGGCGCCGGTATCGATGAAGGCGTTGGCCGGAACGCTGTCGACCAGGCAGTCGGAGACGCGCAGATACCCCCTGGAACCGGTCAGCCGTACCCGCGCCGCGACGCCTGGGGGCGCTTCATCGAGCGTACCCGGCGCGTCGACACGCAGGATGCCGTTGGCGAAATCGAAGGTCACGCAGGTGCCGTCGATGACGTCGAGCCCGAGATAGCCGTCGGCCGCCAGCAGGCCGCGCGGCAGAACCGGCATCAGCACATTGCTGCGGCTGAAGGGACCGAACTCCAGGGTTTCGGCGATGACCGTGGGCACGTCCATCCGCCCGGCCAGGCCGTTGAGGCTGACCGCGGCGCCGGGCGCCAGGCCCAGGGTCTGCGCCACGTCGTCGGCGACGACGGTGCGTTCGGCCGCCGTGTCGACCACGAAGCGGAAGATGCGGCCCTTGATGCGCACGGACACCGTCAGATGGCTGGCGGCGTCGGTCTTCGCCGCCAGTTGCGCCGACGCCTGATCCGGCGGAGTCTGCAACGTCGCCCCGGCGGTAACCTGCTGTCCATTCGCGACCAGCGGCAGGGCCGCCAGTGCGCCGGCGCCCAGAAACACCCTGCGCCGCGACCACGCGAGGTCAGGAAAACGATCCATATGCCTCCCCTGCTCCGTCTCTGCGGAGTTCCAAAGAGACTGTAACGCCGTTATCGATCGGCGGCAACTGTACTTTGATAACGCTGTCAGTGCGCGAATTCGATGTCCTTGCGCGCGGCCACCGTCGTGATGATGAAACCGGCGATCGTCTCCATCAGCGTCACGGCCATCAGCAGGAAAAAGATCGGGGTGGCCATCGGGTAAAAAGGCCATTGGCCCTCTGCTTCGCCCACGGCATGAAGCCGTTGCCCGGACGAATGATCAGGACGGTTTGATCTTCGGAGCGGCGTTGGTGAAGGCCGCCAGCACGAACGGCCCGTCCTTCGGTCCCAGGTCATAGATCGTCTTGTTGAACCGGGTGTAGGCGCGACAGCCGTCAACAGCCGGAATCGCGGCCAGATTGCCCAGCAGCGCGAGGTCTTTCGGATCGAACCCCTCTTTTTGGTATTGCGCCATGAATAATACCCGGGCATCGCTCAGGTCGGGCTTGAAATCCCGGTGCACCGGTGCAGTGAAGGCCGATTCGAATATGTCGGCCTTCAGGTCGGTTACCTTTTCGACGTAGTCAGCGGCAGCGATCTTGGCGAAATCGGGCGTGCCCAAGGCGTAGCCTACACAGGCTTCGGGCTTGTCGGCGTAGATCGCGAGATTTTCGGTGTCGTATTTAAGCAGGCGATAGATCGATTCGTCCGATGCCATCGGCATGTAGACGGAAAAATAGTATTGGACCAGGGCCTGCCCCTGAAGATGAGCCTGTTCCGGCCAGGCATATTGCGGCGTTGTCGACACGATCGCCTTCATCCGGCTGCGCATGAGACCGTCGAATTCCGGCAGATGGTCGGAGAGTACTTTTATGAGGCGCGATTTTTTCGCGATCGCCAGCGCCTCGTCGACGATGACATCGGGCGAACCCGTGTACGGCGCCGCTTCGGTCTTGGGCGCTTCGGCCCCTGCGGGACCGGGCAGCACCAGGATGATGGCCGTGGCCGAAACGGAAGCAATGGATTTGAAGATCATAAGTCCCCCCTTTTGATATCCAACAGATACAGCCCTTCCGCCACAAAGCACAAGGCCCGGCATTGGCACCCGGCTGAATCCGTGTAAAACGTCAAAAAAATACGACATTTTTGCCCTGTCGCGCATCTTTACGAAACAGCAGTCGGCGCAGCCAATAACCGCTCCACGTTTCGGAAATGCGCCTACCGGAGGTCCGCCGCATGCTGTCCCGCCCTGCTCTCGCCGCCGCGCTCTGCCTGGCCCTTGCCACCCCGGCCATGGCCGGGACACAGCCATGGATTCCGGCCTGGTACGCTTCGCCCGAGCCGTCGGCCACCGACAAGGCCTTCGTCGAAGACCAGACCCTGCGCCAGATCGTCCGCGTCAGCGCCGGCGGCACCTCGGTCCGCGTCCGGCTTTCGAACGCTTACGGGACGACGCCGCTGCACCTCGACGACATCCGCCTGGCGCGCCGCGACGCGGGAAGCCGGATCGACAAGGCGTCCGACATAGCCGTGACCTTCAACGGCCGGACGGGCGTCACCATTGCCCCCGGCGCCTATGTGCTGAGCGACCCCCTGCCCGTGTCCGTCGCGCCTGACAGCGACCTGGCCGTCAGCACCTACGTCAAGGCGCGGACGCCGCTGACCACTGTCCACGACATCCAGCGCGGCGCCCTTTATGTCGCGCCCGGCCGGCAGACCGACGCGTTGGACCTGCCGACGGCTGGCGTAGACCTGGGCGTCGGCCGCGCCACGCCGTGGCTTGCCGAAATCGAGGTGTCGGGAAGTGCGTCGCGCGGCGTCCTGTTTACCTTCGGCGACTCGATCACCGATGGCTATGGCATCGATCCGGACGCCGGAAAGACCTGGCCGGCCATCCTGAGCACGCGCCTGCACGACGCGAAAATACCCCTGAGCGTGGTCAATGCCGGCCTCAGCGGCAACCGCCTGCTGCATCATGGCCAGTGGGCGCGCTTCGGCGAAGGCGGCCTGTCCCGCTTCGACCGCGACGTGCTGGCCCAGCCCAACGCGCAGGCCGTACTGATCCTCATCGGCATAAATGACCTTGGCCACGCCCAGGGGCCGGGCTCCTGGGAATATGTGTCGGCCGACGACCTGATCGATGGCCTGGCGCAACTGGCCGCGCGCGCCCACGAACGAGGCCTGCGCGTCTACGCCGCCACGCTGACGCCGTTCAGGGACACGGTATTCAAGGACTACTATTCAGACGAAAAGGAAGAGCGTCGCCAGGCCATCAACGCCTGGATCCGCAAGACTCCGGCCTTCGACGGCGTCTTCGATTTCGAAACGGTCGTCGAGGATCCGGCCAATCCCGGCCACCTGCTGCCAGCCTACGACCTGGGCGACCACCTGCACCCCAATACGGCGGGCGACGCCGCGATCGCCAACGCCATTCCTCTGTCGGCGTTCGACTGGGCAAGGAAGCTGCCGAAGTGATTTTACCCGGTTACCCGACGCGCAAAGATTGGGTGCCCACGCAATACGGTTGGTGCCAGACGTGCCGAAAGTCCTCATTGACAGTTCGGGCATGAACCAACAGAAGGAGCTTCTGTCATGACCGTCAATCCGATCCTCAATACCGACAGCTATAAGGCCAGCCACTTCGCGCAATATCCGGCCGGTACCGAACACGTCTTTTCCTACGTCGAAGCGCGCGGCGGACCCTATGCCGATGCGCTGTTCTTCGGGCTGCAAGCCATTCTGAAAACCGAATTTGCCCGCCCCGTGACCCGTGCCGATATCGCCGAGGCGGAAGAGATTCTCACCGCGCACGGCCTGCCTTTCCACAAGGCCGGCTGGGAGCTGCTGCTTACCCGCCACGGCGGCAACCTGCCCCTGGAAATCCGCGCGCAACCGGAAGGCATGATTGCGCCCGTCCACGTGCCGATGATGACGGTCGTCAACACCGACCCCGATTTCTTCTGGCTGACCAGCTATGTCGAAACCGCGCTGTTGCGCGTCTGGTACCCGATCACGGTGGCGACCATCAGCCACGGCGTGCGCAAGATCATCCGCGAGGCCCTGATCAAGACCGCCGACGCGCCCGATGCCGAACTTTCGTTCAAGCTGCACGATTTCGGCGCGCGCGGCGTATCGTCCGAACAGTCGGCGGCGCTGGGCGGCATGGCGCACCTGGTCAACTTCCAGGGTAGCGACACCCTGTCGGCCATCGTCGCCGCGCGCCGGCTTTACGGCGCCCCCATGGCCGGGTTTTCGATTCCCGCGGCCGAGCATTCGACCATCACCAGCTGGGAGCGACCCAACGAAGCCCAGGCCTATGCCAATATGGTGAAACAGTTCGGCAAGCCGGGCGGCATCTTCGCCGTGGTGTCGGACAGCTACGACCTGTTCAATGCCGTCGACCACATCTGGGGAGAGGCGCTGCGCCAGACCGTGATCGACAGCGGCGCGACCCTGGTGGTCCGCCCCGACAGCGGCGATCCCGTCGAGATCGTGTCGAAGACGCTTCAGCTTCTCGCCGCCAGGTTCGGCGCCGAGACCAATTCCAGGGGTTACAAGGTACTGAAGCATGTCCGCGTCATCCAGGGCGACGGCGTCAACCCGAAAAGCATCGCCGCCATCCTGGAGCGCATCACGGGCGAAGGCTTCAGCGCGTCCAACCTCGCCTTCGGCATGGGCGGCGCGCTTTTGCAGAAATGCGACCGAGACACGATGGCGTTTGCGTACAAGGCTTCGGCCGCGCGCGTGAACGGCCAGTGGCGCGACGTCTACAAGGACCCGGTGACCGACAGCGGAAAGCGGTCGAAGCGCGGCCTGCTCGGCCTCGCCGCCGACGGCGCCGGCGTCCGGACCGTGGCCGTGCGCGAAGACGATTTCGCGCCGGTCGACGGCGGGGTCAACCTGCTGGAACCCGTATGGCGCAACGGCGCGTTGCTGCGCGACGACAGCTTCGCAGACATCCGCGCCCGCGTCGCGCGATATGACCGCGTTATCGGTTGAATAACACACTTGGCATAGAGTGAACGGACCGGCCCCCGCATTAGCGGGCGCCGGAAACCGTTGAGGTAGAGTGCCATGAAATCGTGTCTCGTCGTCGACGACAGCCGCGTCACCCGCAAGGTGGCCCGCCGCATCCTCGAGGACCTGTCCTTCCAGGTCAGCGAAGCCCATGACGGCGCCGAAGCGCTGGACCAGTGCCGCAAGGCCATGCCGACCGCCATCCTGCTCGACTGGAACATGCCGGTCATGGACGGCCTGACCTTCCTCCAGCAGTTGCGCCGCACCGAAGGCGGCAAGGGCCCTGTCGTGGTGTTCTGCACCACGGAGAACGACCTCGAGCACATCACCGACGCCCTGACCGAGGGCGCCAGCGAATACATCATGAAGCCCTTCGACGCCGAAATCCTGCAGGCCAAGTTCGTGGAAGCCGGCCTGATAGATCGCGACTGATCGCGCGCCCAGACGCGTGCGGGGAGCCATGCGGCGTTTGAGCTAAAAAAAAGTCTATACCAACGGTCATTCTTTATGACGGTTGGTATAAGAGTGGCTTAATCCTGCCCGTGACGCGCCCGAAAGGCCCGCCGTGATCCGCTCCGCGATCCTGTCCTTCTACCGGTCCCTGCTGCGTCATCCCCTTTATGCCGGACTGAACCTGCTGGGCCTGGCCGCCGGCATCGCCGCCTTTATCCTGCTCAGCCTTTTCGTCCGTTTCGAGACCCGCTACGACCACTGGCTGCCGGACGCGGATCATATCTACGCCATCGCCTACACTACCAAAACACGGCAGGCCGCCCATCTTCCGCCGCGCTACACCTCCGCCGAATACGCCCTCGAAGCCGTCCACCGCGTCTTTCCGCACGTCACCGGGACGCGTATCGACGCCGACTACATGACCGTCCGGGTCGGCCGGCGCCTGTTCGCCGAGGACGGCCAGAATGTCGACCGGGATTTTTTCAAGGTGTTCGACGTTCCCGTGGTTGCCGGCGACCGCGAGGCCGCCCTGGCCGCGCCCGACGGACTGATCCTGTCGCAACGGACGGCGCAAAAATATTTCGGCAGCACCGGCGTTATCGGCCAGGTCGTCTATATCCGCGACGACGGCGCGCCGATCAATCCGTCAGACGGGACGCCGCCCGCCGAAAAGGCCTGGCGGGTCCTGGCCGTCCTGCGCGACGCGCCCGCCAATGCCAGTCTCCGGTTCGACATACTGAGGCTTCGCCGCGTCTCCAGGCCGGACTGGTACTGGTTCACCTGGGGCGGCGAAACACGAACCTATTTCAGGACGGACCGGGCCACGCATGACCGCCTGGCGCGGGGATTGACGGCGGCGATCAGGGCCTATCCTGCCGAGACCGACCTGATGAAGACCTATTTCACGCGCGTCTTCGGCACTACCGGGCTGCAGTTGCTTCCCCTCGGCAGCGAACACCTTGCCGATACGCGCGCCCGGCGCGCCGTAGCCGCGGTCGACGCCGCGGGCGTGCTGACTCTGGCCGTGGCTCTGATCAACTATGTCAATCTTGCCACCGCCCGCGCGGGCTTACGCGCCCGCGAGGTTGCCATCCGCAAGGCCGCCGGGGCCGGGCGGACCGGTCTGGTCCTGCAATTCCTCGTCGAAGCCCTGCTGCTCGGCTTCGCGGCCCTGATGATGGCCTTCAGCCTGGTCGAGCTTTGCCTGCCGCTCATCAATACCCTGGGCCGGCTGTCCCTTAGGCTCGACTATGTACGCGACGGCTCCACGCTCCTGGCGCTGGCCGGCGCCGTTCTGGCCGGCAGCGCAATCGCCGGCCTTTACCCGGCCCTCGCCTTATCGGCCTTTCAGCCGGCCCGGGGGCTTTCGCTTGCAAAGGCTCCGGCGGGCGGGCGCAGCGGGCGGTTGCTGCGCGAAGGCCTGGCCGTGGTTCAGTTCACCGCCGCCAGCGCCTTTTTCATCGTCATCATCGGTCTGGCCGCGCAGGTCCGTCACATGGAGACGGAGAGGCTGGGGATTGCCCGGGACCGGCTGCTGACCAGCGACGCCCCGGTCAGCCGGCTTGTGAGCCCGCAAAGGGCCGCCGAGATTCACGCCGCATGGCGCCGGACGCCGGGAATCACGGCCGTAGCCTCGGGCCCCGTTCCCGGCCGTTACTTCCTGGCGCCCCGCTGGCAGTTCCACCTGGCCGGCAGCCCGAAACCCGTCGAAATGCAGATGGCATGGACGGAGGGCGATTTTTTCGCGGCCTACAGGACAGACCTCCTGGCCGGCCGCGTGCTGTCCCTCGACGACGATCTCAGGCGCCAGCACGTCGATCCGGTTTCGGACGACATGCCGAACGCCGCCGTGGCGGCCAACGCCATGCTGAACCTCACCGCTGTCCGCGTCCTCGGCCTGCAATCCCCGGCCGCCGCCCTGGGGCGAACCGTCATGCTGGGCCGCTCGGCGTTTCGCATCGTCGGCGTTGCCGCCGACCAGCGTTTCCAGGCCCCGACGCAGAAGATTCTGCCCGCAATCTACGTCTATAGCTCGCTGTGCGTCGTCCAGGCCGACACCATCATCGGCTATGCGGGCATCGACGAGGCCACGGCGCGGCAGCGCGTCGAGGCGACGTGGCGGGCCCTGGCCCCCGACCTCCCCTTTAACCTGTCCAGCGGCCGCGAAATCCTAGACTATTACTACGCCGACGACCGCAGGAACGCGCGCCTGTTCGCCGTCGGCGGCGGCATAGCCGGGCTGATCGGAGCCGTCGGCCTGTTCGGCATGGCGGCCTTCAACACCTCGGCGCGGGTCCAGGAAATCGCCGTGCGCAAAAGCTTCGGCGCCTCGCGCTTTCGCATCGCGCGTCTTTTGCTGCTGCAACTCCTGCGCCCCGTGCTGATCGCCAATGTCCTGGCATGGCCGGCGGCCTTCATCGTCCTCGACGGCTGGCTGAAGCCATTCGACGACCGCATTGCCATCAGCCCCCTGTTTTTCAGTCTCGGCTCCGGGCTGTCGCTGCTGATCGCCGCGGCGACGGTCGCGGGCGTCGCCCTGTCGGCCGCACGTACCGCCCCGGGCAGCGCGCTGCGGCAGGGATAGTGCGATGCCCCCTCGCCACGCGGACAAAACCGTGCAAGGCTGCGCGCTTTACGACGAGCCCGCATCCCAGCCTTGATCCGCTTCGCGTTCCTCTCATTCTACCGCTCGCTGACCCGGCAGCCGCTTTACGCGGTGCTGAACCTCCTGGGCCTGAGCCTTGGGATCGCCGTCTTCCTCGCCCTCAGCCTCTTCGTGCGGTTCGAGAGAAGTTACGACCGATGGCTGCCCGGCGCACACGGCATCTACGCGATTGCGGTTAAGTCCGAGTTGCGGCTGACGCAGGACGGACCGCCGTCGTACGGCACCATCGGACCGGTGCTCGACGCGATCAAGGCCGCCCATCCGTCGCTGGTCGCCACGCGCATCGCGACGACCGATGTCACGATCAAGGCCGGCAACGCCGTGTTCAACGAGGAAAGCCAGCTGGTCGACCCGGACGTCTTCAGGGTCTTCGACCTTCCGGCCGTCGCCGGCGATCGCGAAGCCGCGCTGAAAGAGGGCGACGGCGTCATTCTCACCGAAAGCGCGGCCAGGAGCTATTTCGGCCGCACCGATGTCGTCGGCCGGACCCTGACCATGATCGACGGCCCGACCCTGTCGAAAGTGCCGGGCGACGCGCTTGAAAAGCAGTGGCGGGTGACCGCCGTCCTGAAGGATCTGCCGCCCAATACCACGCTGCGCTTCAGCAGTATCCGCCTGGCGTCCCCGGCGCTGGTTTCGCGCGATCTCCTGTGGACCCGTTCCGGCCAGCGTCTCAACCAGGCCTTTTTCCGCCTCCGGTCCGCCGCGCAGGCACAGGCGCTGGCGAACGAGATAGCCGGCCTGGTGATGAAATACCCGTACCCGCAGCCGCTGCGAACCCGCCTTGAAGAATACGCGGCCAGCCGGACCTTCTACCTGCTGCCCCTGACCGGGGAACATCTTGCCGATCCCCATGCCGCCCAGGCCCTGGCCGCGGTGGATACGGCCGGCATGCTGGCCCTGCTGGTGGCGCTGGCGAACTACATCAATCTGGCCGCCGTCCGCATGCGTCCCCGCGCCCGCGAAGTCGCCGTCAGGAAGGCCGCCGGCGCCGGCACGCGCGGACTGACGGCGCAGTTCCTGGCCGAAGCCGTCATATTCGGCCTCGCCGCCATCATAATCGCGCTCAGCATCGTCGAAATCGGGCTGCCTGTCGTCGACAGGATCGGCCGCCTGCCGCTTCGCCTGGATTATCGGCGCGACGCCCCGCTGGTTGCCGGCCTGGCCGTCGCGGCCCTGTCGTGCACCTGCCTGGCAGGCCTCTATCCGGCCTTCGTGCTGGCGGCCTACGCGCCCGCGCCGGTCCTGGCCACGGCCAAGATGCCGACCGGCCGCTCCGAAGCCCGTTGGCTGCGCGAAGGCCTTGCCCTGGCGCAGTTCGCCGTCACGACCACCTTCTTCATCGCGATCGCCGGCTTCCTTACCCAGGTGGGCTACATGCAGGGCAACGATATCGGCTTTGCCCGCAACAAGGTGCTTGTGACCGATTCCCTGCTGGGCCAGGGGCTGAGCAGGGACGAGGCGCGCGCCATCCACGACGCCTGGCGGCGCATTCCCGGCATCCGGGCGGTCAGCAGCGGAATCATCCCCGGACGGTACGCCGCCCAGTCCCTGGTCTTCGCGCCCGCCCGCCGGCGCGACCTGGCCGATGCGCCATCGACGCCCGCCTATGTCGTGTGGAGCGACCGCGACTATTTCACCGCCTACGATACCCCGGTCGTGGCCGGAAGGGCCCTGACCGAAGCGGACGACAAGTGGCCGCTCGACGACTTTTACGCCGCCGCCAGCCACGTCTGGCGCTATCCGGCCAATGCCAATGTCGACATCGACCTTACCGCCGCAAGCGCCCTGGGCTTCGCCTCTCCCCAAGCCGCGCTGGGACACGACATCGCCTATGGCCAGGCGGTCTTCCATATCGTCGGCGTCGTCCGCGACCAGCGCTTCCACGGTCCGACCGTACGCCATTTTCCCGCCATCTACCTGTACAGCTCCCTGCAGCCTGTGGAGCAGGACACCATCATCCGCTATTCGGGCATGGACGAAGCCGCCGCGGCGCAAAGGCTGGGCGCCGTATGGCACGGGGCCGTCCCGCAACTGCCCCTGCAACTGAACACGGTCCGGCAGGAACTCGACTACTATTACGCCGACGACCGCCGCGATACCCGGCTGTTCGCCATCGGCGGCGTCATGGCGGGGCTGATCGGCGCCATGGGCCTCTACGCCATGGCCGCCTTCAACATCTCGGTCCGCGTCCAGGAAATCGGCGTCCGGCGAAGTCTCGGCGCCTCGCAATGGGGCATCGCCAGGCTCCTCCTGCTGCAGTTCCTCCGTCCGGTCCTGCTGGCCAACATCGTGGCGTGGCCCGCCGCCTGGCTCATCCTCGACCGCTGGCTGGGGCAGTTCGAAGACCGTGTCCCGTTGAGCCCATGGTTCTTCGTCGCCGGCTCCGGCCTGTCCCTGCTGATTGCCGTCATCACGGTTTCCGGCGTCGCCTGGTCGGCCGCGCGCACGACCGCCGGAGACGCCCTGCACCAGGTATGACAATTTAATGCATAATCAGTGTTTTCCGGCGTGACAGCGTTGGTCAACTTTGCAATTTGTTATGAGACTGCGGGTAGAAGTATCCGCCAAGCGGCACAGGAAGAACAAGCCGCGACTGGGAGTGATACATGCCTGATCCGGTCCTTTTATGCGACCTGTCGCTGGCGCCCGTCGTGGGCCTGGCCCTCGCGCGGCGTGGAGAAACGCCCCAAGCGGTGACGCGCGTGGAGTGCGCGACGCGCGGAAACTTCAACGACGCGCTCCTGGCTTACCTCGAAGCGCAGGGAAGCCCCGACCTGAAGGCGGTCGGAATCGCGGCGCGCGGCTGGGAAGACCACCATGGCCTGCATCCGGTGGGGCTGGGCTTCCCTATCACGCGCGACGATCTTCGCGCCCTTCTCGGCGTCCGGCGCGTCAACTTCGTCAACAATTTCGTCGCCCGCGCCCTGGCGATGCCGCGGCTGGCGCCGGAAGAGCGCCTGGAGATCCTGGCCGGAAACCATGTCGCCGACCATGCGATCGCCGTCCTGGGCCCGCATTTCGGCCTGGGCCTGGCCAGCATGATTTCCGACGGCATGGGCGGATGGGTCGCCCTGCACGGCGAAGGCGGCCATTCCGACATGCCGGCACGCACCGAACGCGAATGGCAGGTGGTCGAGGCCGTGCGCCACAAGACCGGCTACGTGTCGCGTGAGACCGTCATGTCGGTCGCAGGCCTGACCGCGGTATGGCAGGCGCTCCACGTCCTGGCCGGCAAGCCGGAACCGGAGGCTCCGTCTCCGGAAACCATCATCGCCGCGGCGCGCGGCGGCGACGCCATGGCCCGGGAGACCATCGGCCTGATGACGGTATGGCTGGCGGGCATGGCGTCGGATGTGGCCCTGATCATCGGCGCCACGTCGGGCGTCTATCTCACGGGCGCCCTGCTCGACATGATCGGCGACCAGTTCGATTACGACGCCTTCAGAGCCCGCTTTCTCGACAAGGGCCCGCGTTCGGCCTTCGTGGCCGAAATCCCCGTCTACCGGACGGCTGCCGAAGACCTGGAACTGCGCGGCCTGGCGACGTTGTTCGATTAAGTTTTCCGCCGTCTGGCGATTTCACCGCGCGCCTCTTCGAAGAACGCCAGAGCCTTGTTGACACCACCGAACTTGCCGTAGCTATCCAGCGTCTTCCAGAGGGTGCTGGCCTTATCCTTGCGATCGGAGTGTTCGAGGACATAGGCCAGGTAGTCGTCGAGGCGTTTTATCGCTCGGGCATCACGGCAGCCGTCCAGAAAGAACTCAACTGCGGTGCAGCCGATGTCTGCGTAGACCTGGCTCAGGCCGCGATTGGCCAATTGGGCTATCAGCGCCTTGAATTCTGGGGGAGCCTCCATCTTACCAAGACTCCCGACTTCCGGAAGCCTTGAGCTCTCCGTTTATCGGCGGACTAAATCGCGGCCCGATATCGTACCCCGTACGGATGACATCGACCTGCCGCTGGACGGCTTCACCGAGCGTGTATTGCATGGATTGATAATGGTCGACCCTTCCGTACTGCGACCAGCTTGAAGTCTCGAAGCCGCCCTCGTAATGATTGTAATAGAGGACGGTCTGTCCGATCAGCCCGACGACCCAGCACTGTCCGTAGCCACGCAGCGTCCACAATTCCGGCGGCCGTTTCATCGCATCCCACAGATGGCGTTCCTCACGCGACATGCCGTCCCAGCCGTCGTTGATCAGGTCCCACAGGTCTTCTTCCTGGAATTCCGAGCCCACGCTGTCTCCCTCCACTCACGGGAAAACCCTATTCCTCTGAGGATTTGTCGGCAAGATCGTCCTCCCGCCTCCAACCTTACTAACATTTAATGACAAGTACCTTGTGATAAAAGGTAGCTTGCCATATACAAACACCAGGCCGCAATCGCGGCGGGTTTGAAACAGTAAGGAACGGCTGATGCCGGAAACCATCGATATCCAACTGAAGAAAGGCGTGCTGGGCATGTGCGTGCTGGCGCTCTTGGCGCGGTCCGAAAACTACGCCTACGAGATCGCCAGCGAACTCAACACCGCCATCGGCATGGGCGAAGGGACCATCTACCCCCTGATGCGCCGCATGCAGTCGGACGGCCTGGTCTCGACCTACCTGGTCGAGTCGCCCTCGGGCCCGTCGCGCAAATATTACCGCCTCACCGACGCCGGCCGCAAGGCGCTGTCCGACCAGCGCGACGAATGGCGCGGCTTCGCCCGCGCCGTCGACGCCCTGCTGGACGCCGCCCCGACCTCTTTGGAGGCTTGAGAGACACCATGACCAAAGCCGAATTTATCGACCGCATGAAAAAGGGCCTCACCGGCCTGCCGCAAAGCACGATCGACGATATCGTCGCCGATTACGAAGCCCACTTCGCCGATGCGGCCGCCGACGGCCGCCCGGAAGCCGACGTGGCCCAGGCACTGGGTGATCCCGCGCGCCTTGCCCGCGAACTCAAGGCCGAAGCCGGCCTGAAAAGCTGGGAAGAACGCAAGACGCCGTCCTCGGCCGCCTCGGCCATTATGGGAATCATCGGACTCGGCGCCATCGATCTGCTGATCCTGCTGCCGATGGCCGGCGGGGTCGTCGGCACCCTGATCGGCCTGTTCGCCGCCGCCTGGGTGTGGATCGACCGCCCGGCCAAGCCTTCGCCGCTGAGCGCCGGCGGCGGCTCTCCCGCCACGGCCGCCGGTGCCGCTACCACGGCTGCGGCCGGCGGCAAGGAAACGCCGAAGTCGATCCCGCTGCCGCCCAAGCAGCCGTCGAAGTACGCCTTCTACGAAATGCTGCCCAGCTACGAGGTGGTGATCCCGCGCGAGGACGCCGCCGCTTCCGCCAAG